>JBAZTN010000109.1:0-10086 GCA_041661895.1 Methylobacter sp.
CTTGGTCGCGCCTTCGCCATCCCTGACGATAGCTTCAGCCAATTGCTTGCAAACCGTCATAATGGCATCGGCAAAAATCTGATAGCTCTCACTGTCCTCAATAATTTCAGGCGCAGATGAACAACCGCTGGCCATCGATACGCAGGCGTCATTCGTGGACGTGTCGCCATCGACGGTAATACGGTTGAATGACTGCTCAACGGCCAGGGCCAGACAGCTCTGCAATAATGGTTGCTTAATTTTTGCATCGGTTGCGATAAAGCCCAGCATGGTTGCCATATTGGGCTGTATCATGCCGGCACCTTTGGAAATGCCGTTAATCGTAATCGGCTGCCCGTCAATCAAGATTACCTTAGAGACGCCTTTAGCAAAGGTATCCGTCGTCATAATGGCCTGAGCAGCTTTGCCCCAGTTTGCAGATGACAAGTTGCGTATTGCCGCAGGCAAGGCCACTTTGATTTTTTCAATCGGCAAGGGTTGGCCTATCACGCCGGTGGAAAAAGGCAGCACCTGATTTGCGGCTCCGCCAGTGACTTCCGCAAGACTGGCACAGGACGCCAGAGCATCCTGCATGCCCTGCTCACCTGTGCCCGCATTGGCATTACCGGAATTAATCAACAACCAGCGCGGCGCATGTGCCAAATTGGCCCTTGCAACATGCACGGGAGCTGCACAAAAAGCATTCTGCGTAAAAACAGCCGCACAGGTAGAGCCTTCGGCCATTTGTATCACCAAAACATCATCTTTGACTGCTTGCTTGATGCCCGCACACGTTGTACCCAGCGTTATTCCTGATACTTCGCGCATTTCAGGAAAGTCGCACTGCCCTACTGCCATGATTTATTCCTTTTGTCAGGTTTTAAAAAATACAAATACGTTATCGATTTTTTTAACTTCTATCGCCATTAGTGCGCATTGCTTTTTTAGTTTGACTAACTGTTGCAGCTGCTCACTGATGGCAAAAGGCAAAATAACTTCAACCTCAATCTGTCCATCCAGGTAATGGATTCTGAAATCTTCTATAGCCGGCTTGATGTCCGCCAGATATTTATCCAATAGGTTCTGCACGTCCCCGCGGGAAAGGGGCCTGGAGTTATCAGCCGAATCTTCATCATCTTCGGGATCAACATGCACCAACACATCCATCACATCATCAAAGCGTTTAATCAAATCATCCCTGACCGCATCGCCTATCATATGCCCTTCGGAAACCGTGATTCGTGGGTCAACGACGATATGGGCATCAATATAAGCATCTTCGCCCATTTGCCTGGTGCGCAACAAATGAATGCCCTCGACGCCATCAATTGCATGAATGGCAGTCCTTATCTCGTCCACTGTTTCAGGAGGCAACGAAGTATCGACCAGCTCCTTGATACTTTGTATGACCAGATTCAAGCCAATCTTGGCCACCATCAAAGCGACCACGACCGCAGCAACAGCATCGGCTAGAGGATAGCCCAACAATACTGCACCTATGCCGAATAAAACCACTAGTGATGTGATGGCGTCACTGCGCTGATGCCAGGCATTGGCCAACAGCAATTTTGACCGCGTCCGTCTCGCGATGCGCTTGGTGTAATGATAGAGCCATTCGTTCACCAGAATCGAAATCGCCGCAATGCCTAATGTCATCACATCAGGCACGGGCAGCTTCTCGGGATGAGCCATCCGCTCCATAACCGACCAGACGATAGCGCCACTAACAACAATTAAGCCTATCCCCAAAATGACCGTCGCTATGGTTTCGAACCGGCGATGCCCATAGGGATGCTCATGGTCCGCCTCGCGGCTGCCCAATTTAACAGCAATAATAACCAGAAGATCGCTGAGTAAATCCGATAAGGAGTGAATACCGTCGGCAATTAAAGCCGCAGACTGTCCAAGAATACCAAAACCGATTTTAATAATCGTCTGGAAAACATTAATGGCAGCGCCGACATAAGTCGCTCTGGCTTTCAGTTTATCCATTTTCTCAGCACTCAGGACTTCGGCCATTACTCGCCCACTTCCAGAACAATTGTATATTCGCCGTCACCGGAAATGGCTTCCAGCACCTTGTGTCCATTGATTCGGCACCAGGCAGGAATGTCATGCATCACGCCGGGATCAGTACAAACGACTTCCAACTGATCCCCCATCTTGAGCTGCTTTACCTTATCCTGCGTACGAATGACTGGCAGAGGACACAATAACCGGCGGGCATTTAACAGTTCTCTGCTCATATAAACCATGCCTGCGGAATTTCTTCTGTGCCGAACGGCTTAACCTGAATGGTTCTTTCCGAGCCATCTTTACTCATAATATTCACATCGACTTGTTCTGCGTCACGCCCTTGCCCATATCTGGCGGTAATTCTTGCCGCCAGATACAAATCCTCGGCGGAAGGCGAGCCATCCACCAATACCAATGGCCCGGGATGAGTGGTGCAGTTCATGGTGATAAATTCTTTTTTGTAGCCCTGCAAAAAGCGGCCTTCGCCCTCTTCCCTTGCCACAATGAGCTTAAAATTCTGCTCCGGCCTGATATGCCTGCCGACTTTTAACAGCATCACATCATCCAGGTCATATTCCTTATCACCGTCACGCGCTTTCCATAAATCGACCAGTTTTGACGAATAGCTGGCATCGGTCAGAAAACAGCAGCCGCCCGCAGGCTGGGCATACTCGTCAAAACCGAATTGTTCGGCCATCTCCATCTGCGGTTTGCGTGACCGTCCGCTAAAATCATGCAGTTTTTCTCTATCGACCCAGCCTTCCCGTTCCGGCAGGGTTGCAGGCAGATTCTTGGCGCACAAAGGCCGCAGCAACAGATCGTCAGCACCCGATTCCCTGGCCACAATCGGCATGGTTGCCTTACGCTGCGACATCGGTCTTTGGCCTATGACCTCGCCGGTTATAATAAAGTCAAAATCGTTTTCAACTATCCACTGCTTGGCCTTGTTCACCATGAAAATCTTGCAATCCAGGCACGGGTTCATGTGCGCGCCATAACCATGTTTTGGATTAATCAAAACATCTTTATATTCCTCGATGACGTCGACTATGTGCAGCTTCATGCCTAACTGCTCGGCTACCCACAGGGAATTATTGCGTTTAGGCTTGGCCTTATCATTGGCTCTAATGGCATGAGTATGTCCTTCCACACAAAAACCGGTAAAAAAGTTGATGCCTTCAACATGGACACCCTGTTCCATAATGGTTTTTGCCGCCAGCATTGAATCCAACCCGCCTGAAATCAATGCCACCGCTTTTCTTTGCTTACTCATATCACTCTTGTATCTAAAAAATAAGAATATTATACGCATTTTTTCGGTAATCCTGCTTCAACTTATAAGGCTGATAACCTAAACTTAAAGTCCTTACATTCATTCCTGATATTGAACTCGCTATGGAATTCAAAGACTATTTAACAATCCTGGTCCAAAATGACGGCTCTGACCTTTATTTAACCGTAGACGCCCCGCCAGCCGCCAAATTTCAAGGCTCACTGAAAGCGTTGGAGAACACTAAACTGACTCCGGCTCGAATAAAAAAAATCGCCTACAGCCTGATGGACGAAGATCAGCAAAAAGCGTTTGAACATATTCCTGAAATGAATCTGGCTATATCGGAACCGGGAATTGGCCGTTTCAGGGTCAATATTTTCAAGCAGCGTAACAGTTTTGCGCTGGTTGTCCGTAACATCAAGGTAGACATCCCTAGTGCCGACAGCCTGGGGCTGCCGCCCATACTGAAAAAATCCATTATGGAAAAGCGCGGACTGATATTGTTTATCGGCGGCACAGGCTCAGGCAAATCAACCTCACTTGCGGCACTGATTGACTATCGCAACAGCAATGCCACCGGCCATATCATCACTATCGAAGACCCTATCGAGTATATCCACCCGCACAAAAAATCCCTGGTCAACCAGCGGGAAGTCGGTGTTGACACCATGAGCTATGAAGACGCACTTAAGAATGCTTTGCGTCAGGCACCCGATGTCATTCTGATAGGTGAAATCCGTTCCAGGGATACAATGGAGCATGCCCTGGCTTTTGCAGAAACCGGCCATTTATGTCTTTCAACCCTGCATGCCAATAACTCCAATCAGGCACTCGACAGAATCATCAATTTTTTCCCGGAAGAACGCCGCAATCAATTACTACTGGATTTGTCGCTTAACCTGAAAGCCTTTGTCTCGCAACGACTGGTACCAACCATTGACGGCAAACGCACGGCCGCCATTGAGATTTTATTAGGCACACAACTGGTTCGCGATTTAATCCATAAAGGCGACATACATGGCATCAAGGAAGTTATGGAAAAGTCAGAAAATGTCGGCATGCAGACTTTTGACAGCCATTTACTGAGACTGTTTAAGGAAGGCACTATTTCTCTGGAAGAAGCACTGCAAAACTCCGACTCGCCCAATAATCTCAGATTAAAAATCAATCTGAGCGAGGGTTTGGGCTCTTCATCGCCAGACGCATCGACTGATGCTTCAAAAAATGACCCGCTTGGTGTTTTATCACTGCAAGCCATCCATAAAGAAGAAGATCAGGAAGAGACAGAATAATTCTTATCCTTTATTGCTGGAGACTCATGGCTCCGGCAATAAAATCCATCCACACTAGTTCATTCCAAACCCTACTCCAAAAGCATTTTTACGCTATAATTGGTGCCTTTTTATTGCCAACAAATAGCTGCCGTGTCGAGTATAAATAACGATTTATCAACTTTTCAGGGACTTATCCTGGCCTTACAAGAATATTGGTCACGTCAGGGCTGTGTTCTATTACAACCTCTGGACCAGGAAGTAGGTGCGGGAACCTTCCACCCTGCTACCTTCTTACGCTCAATAGGCCCTGAGCCTTGGAACGCGGCATACGTTCAGCCATCCCGCCGACCAACTGACGGCCGCTTTGGCGAAAACCCCAACCGCTTGCAGCATTATTACCAGTTTCAGGTGGTTTTAAAGCCATCACCGGACAATATTCAGGAACTGTATCTTGGCTCGTTACGCCATTTAGGCCTTGATTTGCTGGAACACGATGTTCGCTTTGTCGAAGACAACTGGGAATCGCCCACTTTAGGCGCATGGGGACTGGGTTGGGAAGTCTGGTTAAACGGCATGGAAGTAACCCAGTTCACCTACTTCCAACAAGTCGGCGGACTCGAATGTAAACCCATCACCGGTGAAATCACCTACGGTCTGGAGCGCATCGCCATGTACATACAAGGCGTTGAAAGCGTCTATGATCTGGTCTGGACCAAAGGCCCGTTCGGCACCGTCAGTTATGGCGACGTGTTTCATCAAAATGAAGTGGAAATGTCGACTTACAACTTCGAACACGCCAACGTCGACTTCATGTTCCAGTGTTTCGACACCTACGAGCAGGAATGCGAAAAGCTGATTGAACTGAACCTACCTCTGCCCGCCTATGAAATGGTGCTGAAAGCCTCGCATGCCTTTAACTTGCTGGATGCGCGCCATGCCATTTCTGTTACTGAGCGCCAACGCTATATTTTAAGAGTCAGAAACATGTCTAAATCAGTTGCCGAAGCCTATTACCAACGCAGAGAATCGCTGGGCTTCCCCATGCTGACCGAGCAGGGAGCATAAAATGACCACTAGCAAACATTTACTTTTCGAGCTGGGATCAGAAGAACTGCCGCCCAACACCTTACTCAAACTAAGCAATGCCTTGCTGAATAACATAGTCAATGGCCTGACCACCGCTGAACTAAGCTTTACCGGCAGCAAAGCCTATGCCTCGCCCAGACGGCTAGCCGTTCTTATTGAAAACCTGTCCACGGCTCAGCCCGATAAAACCGTAGAAAAACGCGGCCCTGCTGTGCAAGCGGCATTTACGGCAGACGGCACACCCAGCAAAGCAGCAGAAGGTTTTGCAGTCAGCTGCGGAACGACTTTTGATCAACTGGAACGCTTGAAAACAGACAAGGGCGAATGGCTAGCCTTTACGCAAGCCGTCAAAGGACAAGCAACTGAAAACCTGATCCCTGACATCATCCGTCAGAGCATCGCCGGCTTGCCGATTGCCAAAAGAATGCGTTGGGGCAGCTGCACGACAGAATTCGTCAGACCTGTGCATTGGGCGGTATTGCTCTATGGCGATGAGGTCATTAAAACTGAAATTCTGGGACTGGAAACCGGCTCAGCAACCCGTGGACACCGCTTCCATGCGCCACATAAACTGACCATCGCCAGTCCTGAGCAGTATCAGGACACTTTGTACCAAGAAGGCAAAGTCATTGCTGATTTTGAACAAAGAAAAGCCCTCATCCGTGATGCCGCACAAAAAGCGGCATCAGCGGTTTGCGGCATCGCCCATATAGAAGAAGATCTGCTGGAAGAGATTGCCGCCCTAAATGAATGGCCGGTGCCGATCACCGGAAATTTTGATCCACGTTTTCTCGGACTACCCGCTGAAGTGCTGATTACCACCATGCAAATCAACCAGAAATACTTTCCGGTTAAAAATGTAAATGGTGGCCTATTGCCGCACTTCATCACTTTCAGCAATATTGAAAGCAGCAATCCTGCCTCCATACAGCACGGTAATGAGCGCGTGGTTACTCCGCGTCTTGCCGATGCGGAATTTTTTTGGAATCAGGATCGGAAAAAATCCCTGGCTGATCGCGTAGCAAGCCTGTCCAGCATTGTCTTTCAGGAGAAACTGGGCACTATTGCTGAAAAAACTCACCGCGTCGTAAAGCTTGCTGAAGTCATTGCCGCCAGCATTAATGTAAATGCTGATCTGGCAAAACGTGCAGCATTATTAGCCAAAACCGACCTGATGACTGAAATGGTCGGTGAATTCGGCAGCCTGCAAGGCATTATGGGCCGCTATTATGCGATTGCAGACAACGAGCCGGCAGAAGTCGCCTTGGCGATCGAGGAACAGTATTTCCCCAAACAATCGGGCGGTCCGACACCAACCAGTACAACGGGGCAAATTCTTGCGCTTGCCGAAAAAATTGACACCCTGACCGGCATATTCAGTGCGGGCTTGATACCAACCGGTGACAAAGATCCTTATGCTTTAAGAAGAGCCGCGCTTGGCTCACTTCGAATCATTATTGAAAATAAATTAGACCTCAACATCCTGGATTTGATTGATTTTTCACTGACCTTGTTCACTCACGAATTTGACCGGAACGAAACCCATAAACTGGTATCCGACTTTGTATTTGAGCGCCTGAAAGGCTACTGCCTGGATCACGGTTACACAGCCGATGAATTCGACGCCGTGATCTCCGTAACGCCTGCCGAACCGTTGGATTTCATGCAACGTTTGCAAGCCGTTAAAGCGTTCAGGCAACTGCCTGAAGCAGAAAGTCTGGCGGCTGCCAATAAGCGTATCCGCAACATCCTGAAAAAATCGGATACCGAACCGGCCGCTAGCATCGGCGCGCTGGTTGAAGCAGAAGAAAAACAATTGTTGCTAGTCGCCATGCAATCGGCCGATGACATTAAGCCGTTACTGGCGCAGCGTGATTATCATGCGACACTTAACCGTTTGGCTCAGTTAAGGAACGATGTGGATGCGTTTTTTGATAGCGTCATGGTGATGACTGATGACCTTGATCTGCGCGCTAACCGTCTGGCCTTGCTGGCGTTATTATTTGAGCAGTTTTTAACATGTGCCGACATCTCCAAACTGCAATCGTAACCGCCCAGCATGAGTCGAAACCGCTACATCTTGCTGGATCGTGACGGCGTGATTAACCAAGAATCGGATGACTTCATCAAGTCGCCTGAAGAATGGCAACCGATTGACGGCAGTCTTGAAGCGATTGCCCTGCTCAATGAGCATGGCTATAAAGTCGCCGTCATCACCAATCAGTCCGGAGTTGCACGGGGCTTATTTAAAGAAGCAACGCTGAAAAAGATCCATGCAAAAATGCGTCAAATGACTGCTGAAAAAGGCGGAAAAATTGATGCCATCTATTTTTGTCCACACGGCCCGAACGACGGATGCACTTGCCGCAAGCCGAAACCGGGTTTACTCAAATCCTTTGCTGCCGAAAAAAATGTCGATCTAACCGGTATTACTTTTATCGGCGATTCAATCCGCGACATCCAATCAGCGCAAGCTGTAGGTGCCATTCCGATACTGGTTAAAACCGGAAAGGGCCAAAAAACCCTTACCGACAATCCCGACCTCAACATTCCTGTTTTTGAGAACCTCTATGCCGCAGCAAAACACATTACATCAGGGCAATAAAATCCGGAGCTATATCGGCTCGACCCTTTTATTTATCGGTATCTTCTCGTCCGCTACCCTTATCGGCATTGCCATTCTCTTAACTACGCCGTTTCCATTTTCAGTCCGTTACAGAATTTCAGCTGCCTGGTGTACTTTTGTTTTATGGATGACCAAAGTTTTTTGTGGCCTCACTTATGAAATCGAGGGACTGGAACACATCAATCCGCAACAACCCGTCATTGTCTTGAGCAATCATCAATCGGCATGGGAAACGCTGGCATTAAGATGCCTCCTTCCGACTCAAGTTGTTTTATTAAAACGCTCATTAACCTGGCTACCAATTTGGGGCTGGGCCTTGGCAACACTAAAACCTATAGCCATAGACCGGGAAAATCAACGTGCTGCATTACGCATTTTGCTGGAAAAGGGAACAACCTATTTAAACCAGGGATTATGGGTGATTATTTTTCCTGAAGGCACCCGAACAGCACCCGGAGCAGTTAAAAAATTCAGCGCCGGCGGAGCCATGTTGGCGCAAAAATCAGGATACCCGGTAATCCCCATAGCGCATAATGCCGGTGACTTTTGGCCACGTTACAGTTTTTTAAAATGGCCGGGGATCATCAAAGTGAAAATTGGCCCAGTCATTGAAAGCAAGGGACGTAAAGCCGCCGACATCAATGCAGAAGCAGAAGCCTGGATAGCACAGGCAATAGAGGAAATGCATAAGACCCAATAAATCAAAAAACGGTGCCAATGCAAACTGCGTATAATCGCCTTTTTGCACACTCAGTCTAAAACAACAATAACGGTAACTCTCTAATGAAAAAACTACTGCTGATCTCACTATCCGCACTATTACTTCCGGCTTGTGCAGATAAAAACCAATATGAACAAGCCGTATTAGAACAAATGCAAAAAGAACAGGACGTTAAGGACTATAAAATCCCCCCCGAAGATATGGCCAAATGCGTCATAGACTTGACCACAAAAAACATGCCCGGCTTTTTCCCTTTGGACCCCAATCGCTTGACCGCTTACCGTAACTATACAAAAATGCTCACGCTAACCCAGTCCCAAGATCCTAAAAAGACCCTTGAAGAATTGCGCACCGGTTTTGGTTCGGCAAAAGACCTTGCTGACGCCCACACCAACTATACTGAAAGCGTAATGAACTGCCTATCTGCGGTCATCATGAAATCAGAAGAAGGCGCAAAAGAAGAAAAAAAATAATGTTCTTCTTGGGGGCGGGTTCACCCGCCCCCAAGCGTATCACCCCGCCCCGCAACACCGCTTAAACTTCTTGCCGCTGCCGCAGGAACAAGGCGCATTCTTGCCCTGATTGGTCTGCTGTCCTACCCTGCCAATCGACTTAACCACGCCATCCAGATAAAACCAGCGATTGTTGATTTTTGTAAAGCTGCTGATTTCATTCATAACGTTCTCTTCGCCATCCTCCAAATAATACGCTTTAAACTCCACCACACCTTTACTGTCCTTAACGCCGCCCTTTTTAGTCTTGCCGATTTCCAACCGTCGCCACTCGACTTTTTCTCTGGAAAAATCGATCAACTCGGGCCGCATGGTGGCATCCCAGGTATCCTGTAAATAAGCGGCATTATGCATGGCATAGGCAGTAAAGCGCGAACGCATCAACGCTTCAGCGGTCAGGGGTATTTTTTCGCCGGAATGGAATGGGCCGCAGCATTGAGCGTATTCAATGCCGGAGCCGCAAAGACAGATGTTATGTGTGTTCAAAAAAGACCCTAGGTAGCGTTCTCAATTAAGCCAAATGACGGTAGACACAAGGCTAAGCATAGCCTGATAATTTCTTGCTAATCGCTCATATCGCGTTGCAATTCGGCGAAAAT
>JBAZTN010000110.1:0-9887 GCA_041661895.1 Methylobacter sp.
TGCAAGCGCGTAATGAAGCCGTGGCAAAGGGGTTATAAATGGCTATTTTAATTAACGAAAATACTCGCATTATTGTTCAGGGATTTACCGGCAAAATCGGCAGTTTCCATGCTCAGGACATGATCAACTACGGCTCCAACGTTGTAGGCGGCATCACGCCGGGTAAGGGCGGTCAAACACACTTGGGTCTTCCGGTCTTTAATACCGTAAAAGAAGCTGTACACCAAGCCGGTGCCGAAGCCAGTATCATTTTTGTGCCACCCGCCTTCGCTGCCGATTCAATTATGGAAGCGGCTGACGCTGGCATTAAATACTGTGTGGCGATTACCGATGGTATTCCTACCCAGGACATGATGACCGTTAAAAACTTTCTGCGCCGTTTTTCTAAAGAAGAAAGGATGATTCTGACCGGCCCTAACTGTGCGGGCACTATCAGTCCGGGACGCGCCATGTTGGGTATTATGCCCGGCCATATCTATATGCAGGGCAATGTCGGCATTGTCGGTCGTTCAGGTACCTTGGGTTATGAAGCGGCTGATCAGATGAAACGCCTGGGCATCGGTGTTTCAACCTCGGTCGGTATCGGCGGTGATCCCATCAACGGCAGTTCACATCGGGACATACTGGAAAAATTTGAGCAGGATCCGGAAACCAAAGTGGTTGTCATGATTGGTGAAATCGGCGGGCCACAAGAAGTTGAGGCCGGCATCTTTGCCAATGAACACATGAGCAAACCGGTAGTTGCTTATATCGCCGGCTTAACTGCACCGGAAGGTCGCCGCATGGGTCATGCCGGTGCGATCATTTCGTCTGCGGGTGAAAGCGCGGCGGAAAAAGTGGCGATGCTGAAAGATTTAGGCGTCACCATTTGCCCAACCCCGTCTGCAATGGGCGAAACGGTTGCGGCAGTATTGGCCAAGATGTAATTAGAATTTGGTGGGCAATCCTATTGCCCACCATTGATGAGACTGTTTATAGTGGGCACGAAAAGCATGTGTCCACTTGCTTCTTCGCTAGACCTCCATTTTGCGAGGTGAGTCCAGCATGTGTTCTGCCAATTGTTTTCCCGCTTCGATCAAGGGATGAATGACAAAGGTAGCGCCTAACCGATAAAGTTCGCGTTCCTCATCGGCGTGAAAGCAAACGGTACCGATGTGCCCTGTGAATTGGTGCGACTTCAATTGCATGATCGATGAAGACCTTACCTCAAATTCGGGCATGGTGAGGATAATCCCCTTAATCCTTGCCAAAGGCAGTTTTTCCCACAGTTCGGTGTCCTCCGCATCGCCATAAACAACACGTCGTCCGTCAGCGAGTAATTTTTCCAGCACTGTGGGGTCGGCATCAAACCCCAAAACCCGTGTATCCTGTTGACTGAACGCGAGATAAGCGGAAATCCCGGTGCGCCCCATGCCTATCACCAACCATTCCGCGACGCCGATACTGCTAGGTAGTTTATCCGGGTGATCGACCTTTCTTTCGAAACGAATTAATAAAGGCTCCAGCGAGGAAAACAAGCGGTGAGAAAAATGATTCAATGGTGCCGCAATCGCCAGGGAAAGAGCCACCGCCAAACCGATTATAGATTCCCAGACAGGTGGAAGTAGATTCGCCTCGATGACGGAGTTTGACGTAATCAGCGCAAACTCGCTGTAGGTCATCAGCGCCAGCGAAGAGACAAAAGCTGTTCGGGCACGTAACCCTACCAGTAAAAACAGCGCGAAAAAAAGCCCGCCTTGCAGTGGCAGTAAGGTTGCTAGCGCCAATGCCTGCAAAATCTCGTTATAACCCGGCAACTCAGTCAAACCGATTTGCAGAAAAAAAGCGACTAAAAAGGTTTCCTTTAACCCCCACAACTTATTAGAAAGATCATCTATGTCAACATGCCCGGCCAACGTAATGCCCATCAGTAACGCGCCTATATCGCTCGAAATACCAACGCTTTCGGCCAACATGCCGCCCGCCAGTGCCAGCGAGACACCTAACAGCAATTTCAATTCATCGCCTCGGCTAATATCAAGCAAACGATAAGCCAAAGGACGAAGCAAGGGGAGCAGTAACAGGCAGAGCGCCCAGGGCGTCGGTTGTCTGCCGTCGGCGAACGCCAGCAGGCCGATGGCGACAATATCTTGCAAAATTAAAATACTCAGAACATCCCGGCCATACATGGTGGAAAGTTCACCGCTATCTT
The DNA here is from genome assembly GCA_041661895.1 of Methylobacter sp. Taxonomy (GTDB): domain Bacteria; phylum Pseudomonadota; class Gammaproteobacteria; order Methylococcales; family Methylomonadaceae; genus Methylobacter_A. The sequence continues at coordinate 2,192 of JBAZTN010000110.1, forward strand.
CCAATACCTTAACCGCGAGAACCGTACTGGAAAAAGCCAGGCTCACGCCCAGCACCAACCCTCCAGAAACATGTCCGCCAAATCCAAAGAATACAAGTACCGAAACTGCGGTTACGATAAGCAAGTGCAAGCCGCCGACGCTCAGAACTTCACTTCGTAACAGTGAACGAAGTTTCAGTTTTAAACCTACTGTAAACAACAGTAGTTCAATGCCGATATCCGCTAAATGCGCCAAGGTTTCGTTGGCTTGGACACCCGCGATATGCAAAATATAGCCCGCGATCAGGTAGCCAACCAGTGGAGGGAAATATAAGCGACTGGTTATCAGGCCGGCCAGGTATGCCGTACCAACCCAAAGCAATTCCATATAATAAAAGCCTGTTCCGAAAGAAATTATTGCCGTTATCTTAACATGTAAGACCGAAACCTCATTAGGTGATGTGCCGCTGCAATGAGCTGCGGGGGCAGCCACGTAGCAGACTAAGATCTTTGATGAGTGCGAGGTATGGTGCCTTGTTTTGGAAAAACAGCGAGCAATTATCGTTTGATTTTAAACGGTATATTTTTAGCCATTGGGCTGCACATTAGTTCAATGCTGTGAAATAGCCGTTATTCAGGTAGAATGCGCCACCTATGTGTCAACATTGTGATGCAAGCAATCTTTCAGTTGGTATATTTTTAAATGAAAATACTTATTCTTGGGGCCGGTGTTACCGGTTCATCGGTTGCCGAAGCGTTGGCGAGCGAAGAAAACGATATTGTGGTTATTGATTTCAGAACGGAGCTGCTCGATGCTTTAAAAGAGCGTTTCGACATCGCCACGGTCGCCGGTAATGCGGCACATCCGAGTGTGCTGGAACAGGCGGGTGCTCATAATGCCGATATGATTATCGCTGTTACCGATCGTGACGAGACCAATATGCTGGCGTGCATGGTCGTTAATACGCTGTATAGCCGTCCGAAAACCATTGCCCGAGTGCGTGCCATTGATTACCTTAAAAATCCGCAATTGTTCGGTCCGAAAGGTATTCCTGTGGATATTGTTATCAGCCCAGAACAAATCGTTATGGAGGCTATCCGTAATCTGATTGAGTTCCCCGGTGTTTTGCATATTTCCGATTTTGCCGGCGGTTTGGTAAGGCTGTTTTCGGTTAAAGTGGTGGCGGACGGTTCCTTAACGGGTAAAAAAATCAAAACCCTGAAAGAACGCCTGGTCGGCGGTAAAATTCGCGTGGTGGCTATTTTCCGGCATGGTATCCCGTTGGTAGTGAACGGCGAAGCCGTTATTGAAACGGAAGATGAAGTGTTTTTCGTGGCGCCTCGTGAAGAGGTACATCGGGTATTGAAAGAGCTGAACAAGCTGGAGGCCCCGTTAAAGCGAGTTATCATTGCCGGTGGCGGGCATATCGGTAAACGTTTGGCGCTGGCGCTGGAAAAAGACCATCATGTAAAAATCATTGAAAAAGATCCCGTACGAGCCAAAAAAGTCGCCAACGATCTTGATCATACCGTGGTGCTTTTAGGCGATTGCACCGATGAAACCCTTTTGCTTGATGAAGCAATCGACAGCACCGATCTGTTTTGTGCGATTACCGAAAATGACGGTGTAAATATTATCGCCGGTTCGTTGGCGAAAAGTTTGGGTGCGCGTAAGGCTATCTGTCTGCTCAATCATGTTTCATACAGCAAGTTATTGCCAGGTACCGGTATCGATGTCGCAGTGCTTCCTAATCAGGAAACGCTGGGCAGCATTCTAAAACATGTGCGTCGCGGTGATGTGGCCCAGGTTAGTTCACTATGCGGCGGCACTTCTGAGGCTATTGAGGCCATTGCACATCATGGTAACGGCCCAGATTCCGTGGTTGGACGCAGAGTGGATTCTATTAATTTTCCGGAAGGCATTGTGATGGGCGCGCTTATTCGCAACCAGCAGGTTATTTCGATTCACCATGAGACAGTCTTTGAAGAAGGCGATCATGTGGTGATGTTCGCGATGGATAAAAAACTGGTTGTCAACATCGAGAAGAAATTTCAACCCCTTTAATGGTCATGCCCGAAACGATGTATTTGAACCGTCCGCTGACTATTGGTTGGCGCGATACTATTCAGTTCGCAGTATCCTTGCTTTGGCAATCCATCAATGGCTTGCAGATTTTTGTTGTCTGCCGGGCCAATGCTGCATAACCTCTAAATGCTTTCATGAACGTCATTTTTACTATCATACATATCTTCGGCGTAGTTATTATGGTCTTCAGTGGCTTAATGTCCACTTGTTTGCTGACCTCAATAATAGCTGAAGACGGAGCCACTACAGCTTTTCTCCAAGGGACTTTGATTACTTTATTGTCCGGTGTCTTAATGTTTTTTTTGACGAGACGGTCACCCAAAAAAGTGTCTCGGAAAGCGGGATTTTTATTGGTAACGTTGTGCTGGTCACTTGCTTCGGTGTTTTGTACTCTACCCTTGCTACTGTATTTGCCTGGATTAAGTTTTGTTGATGCCTATTTTGAGGTCATTTCCGGCCTCACGACGACAGGCGCGACGGTACTTAGCGGTCTGGATCATTTGCCGATGTCGATTAACCTGTGGCGGCATGAGTTGACCTGGTTTGGCGGGATAGGCATTATTGTTTTTGCGGTGGCTATTTTGCCTGTTTTAGGCATTGGCGGTATGCAATTGCTTAAGTCGGAATCACCCGGTTCTGTCAAGGAATCCGATTTGCCGCCCCGCATAACGCAGACCGCGAAAGCCTTATGGCTGGCTTACGTGGTCATTACTTTTGTTTGCGTCATCGCTTTACATTTGGCTGGGATGAACTGGTTTGATGCAGTTTGCCATGCCTTTGCCGCAATGAGCTTAGGCGGGTTTTCCACGCATGATGCCAGTGTCGGTTTCTTCAATTCGCTGCCCATTGAAATAGTGCTGACGGTTTTTCAATTGCTCGCTGCGATGAACTTCGGTACCCATTTCTTGGCTCTCCATAAACGCTCATTTAAGCCATACCTCAAGGATATGGAAGTGCGAGGCATGCTGATTGTAGTGCTAGGAAGTTGTGTTTTGGCGGCATCTGTGCTGTGGCATGCAGGCACCTATCCAGACTTTTTTACCGCTTTACGCTATGCCACGTTTAATGTCGTCACCGTTGCCACCACCTCCGGTTTCATGACTCAGGACTTTAATCTATGGCCTATTTTCGTTCCGATGTTGATGCTGTTCCTGAGCAGTATTTCTGTTTCTACCGGCTCTACGGGTGGCGGTATCCGAATGATTCGAACCATCATTCTAATGAAACAGGCGCGACTGGAGATGTTCAAATCTATTCACCCTTATGCTGTTAAACCAATGAAAATTGGTGGCGCTGTCATCAGCAATGACGTTATTGCCTCGGTGATGGGATTCATTTTTCTGTATTTCATGTGTATTGTTATCTTGGTATTCATGCTGCTATTGAGCGGGCTGGATTTTATAACCGCTTTCTCCGCTATCATCGCCTGTTTTAATAATGCGGGTCCGGGCCTTAATCTGGTGGGGCCTGCGTCAAATTACTCTGTTCTGAGCGATTTTCAAACCAATGTTTGTACCTTTGCGATGCTGTTGGGTCGTGTACAAATATTCTCCATTGTTATTTTATTCGTACCGGAATTTTGGAGAAAATAAGCGGCACCTTAGTAGATGGATTTTATGAGGTGTTATTGTTTGAATGGGACTAGAATTATTCATCATTCAAAAGTTTAGGTGATGCCGCATATGTCTAGATTGTTTTTTGCATTATGGCCTGATGATAACATCAGGCAAGAGCTGGGACGATTGAGTCAGGCTATTCAGGCCGCCGGATTAAAATCGGTGAATCCGCAAAATCTCCATGTAACGCTGGTTTTTATAGGCAATGTGGATTCAGCCGTTGAATCATTAATCAAGCAAAGTGTCGCAGATATTTCCGTCGAACCTTTTGTGCTGACGTTTGACCAGCTCAGTTACTGGAGCAGGCCCAAGGTGTTATGTCTTACCTGCAAGCAGGACGACTACACGACCGCGACTGCCCCCGGCAGTCTTCCACCTATGGAGGTGAGATCAGGAGATTCGACGCCAAGGTTGGGGGAGGCAGAGCAATTGCCGAGAGTAGCGCATGGAGCAGTTGCCTTAGCCGCAGCCCTGGATGCAGCGGTTGCAAGCTGCGACATACAAACCGATAAAAGGCCTTATCTTCCCCATATCACCCTGGCCAGACACGTCCGGCATCTGCCGGACATAAACTTCAAGCCTATTGTCTGGCGCGCCGAATCATTTTGCCTGGTTGAATCCTGTAGTGAGCCTGACGGCGTTCAATACAAGGTGATACAGCAATGGCCTTTGATCAAGCTAGCTGTTTAAACCGACGTTAATCGCGTTTAATGTCTTTAATTTGGCTGGTGAACTGGCCTTGTGCGAGGCGGGTTTGAACCATATCGCCTATGGTCAGCTGTTCGGTAGAGCGGATTATTTTCCCAGTAGGCTGGTGGATTGCCATCGCATAACCGCGGTTTAGCGTTGCCAGCGGGCTGACGGCATGCAGGGTTTGGCTGGAGTTTAACAAGCGCAGGTTTTGCTGTTCCAGTTTATGCTTGATTGCTGTGGTCAGGCGTTTGCTCAAATAAAGTTGCCGTTGTTTATGGCTGTTTATGGTGATGGTGGGGATGTGCTGCCACAGTTTGGCTGTTCTTGCCTCAACAAGGCTTTTGTCGTGGCGAAGTTTTGTCTGAATGGCCTGGTTGAGCCTTAATTCAAGCTCGTCCATGCGCTGTGCATTTCTTGCCAGTTTTTGTCCCGGATGCTGTTGTTGCAGTCGTTTGGTTAGCCAGTCCAGGGTCTGCTGTTTCTGGTTCAGTTTCCGTTGCAGCTGTTGTTGCAGCCTTGATTCCAGATGCATGAATCGGGACAGCCATTGCTGCTGGTCAGGCGTTGCATGTTCAGCAGCTGCGGAGGGTGTTGCCGCGCGTAAATCGGCTACAAAATCGGCAATGGTAAAGTCTGTTTCGTGGCCAATGCCTGAAATTATCGGGATTTCGCTGGCAAAAATAGCGCGGGCAACAATTTCTTCATTGAAGGCCCAGAGGTCTTCCAGTGATCCGCCGCCCCGTCCAAGAATAATCACGTCACATTGTTTGAGCTTATTTGCCGTGGCTATGGCTCTGGCAATTTCATGTTTTGCATTGTCTCCCTGTACAGCAACCGGGTAAATAATAACCGGCACAGCGGCAAAACGCCTGTTTAACACGGTCAGTATGTCCCTGATTGCCGCGCCTGTTGGTGAGGTGATGATTCCGATGGCACCTGGCAGGGCAGGGAGACTTTGTTTGTAAGCACTGTCGAACAGGCCTTCTTCGGACAGTTTCAGCTTTAACGCATCAAACGCTCTGCGTAAAGCGCCGTCTCCGGCTTCTTCAATATGCTCGATGATGAGCTGGTAGTCGCCTCTAGGCTCGTACAGGCTAACTTGCGCCTTGACGATAACCTGTTTGCCGTTTTCCGGTTTAAACGCCAGCCGGCGCTGCTGAGTGCGAAACATGGCGCAGCGTACCTGGGCATTAGCATCCTTCAGGGAAAAATAAATATGTCCGGAAGAGGGGGTGCTTAAATTGGATATTTCACCCTCTACCAGAACAGACTGGAAATGATCGCCAAGTAACTGACTGGTTTCACGGTTAAGTTGTGTAACCGTAATTATTTTGCGCTGTGTAGGCGCTGATATGGAAGTAATGGACATTGCCTGCTGGGGTAAAAAATCAGTTTTTTGCTTTCTGGGGGGCTTCTATTTATATCTGTTGTATATAACGCTGTATGATGGCTTCAAAACCGGTGTTAATCGGGTAAATCTGCAGTCTATCTTTTTGGTTTTTTTAAGTTTATCCGAGTTCTTGTCGCAGATTCATCTATTACTGTGTCATATCCCCGTTTATTGTAAAATGTTTGCTATTCATGTACTACAAAAAAGGGGTATTCGTGGCGTGGGTTCTTTTATTTTCTGCGGGGATCGCAGAAATAGTATTCGCTTTAAGTCTTAAATATAACCAGGGATTTACTAAGCTATGGCCTAGTATCGCAACAATGGTCTTTGGCGGCCTCAGTTTTTATTTGCTGACGCTGGCAATAAAAACGTTGCCACTGGGAACTGCTTATGCTGTCTGGACAGGTATGGGAGCGGTAGGTGTGGCTGTATTAGGCATTATTTTATTCAAAGAATCTGCCGATCTGTATCGTTTGCTGTCAATTACGCTGATAATAGCCGGAATTATCGGTCTTAAATTAACGGACAGCGTTTAACGTGTTGCACCTTATTTTTCAGTCACCCATTGAAGTCGCTATTTTGGAGCGCATCGATTCCGGTGATGTTGTGGTGTTCCTTGAAAACGCAGTGCTGCGGATATTACAAAATGGTTTGTTAAGCGGCACGTTAACTCAGCAGCTTAAGTGCAATCGCCTTTGTGTCTTGTCAGATGATATAGCGGTGCGGGGAATTGCTGCGGATGAATTGGTTACCGGCATCGAAGTGATTGATTATTCCGAGTTGGTTGAATTGACCGTTAACAATCCTGTGATTCAATCATGGGCTTGATGGTTGAAGACAAGCGCCTGGAAACAACCGAGCAGGGTTTTTTAGTAAACCTTGCCGATTGGAATGAAGATGTCGCCAAGCAGCTTGCTGAACTGGATAATATTCAGCTGAGCGATGCGCACTGGGAAATTATTTTTTTTATCCGGCATTATTATCAGCAGTTTAAGCATTTGCCTAATGCGAGGGTCTTTACCAAAGCTGTTTGCAAGGAACTGGGTGAGGCAAAAGGCAATAGCCGCTATTTGCATAAATTGTTTCCCGATGGGCCATTAAAATACGCCTGCAAGCTGGCGGGGCTGCCTAAGCCTCCAACCTGTCTGTAATCATTCCTGCTTGAAGCGGTGAATCAACCGCCGTTCTTTTTTGTTTGGTTTGTGGTCGCTTCCGCTGAAATCAAACAGTTCCCGCTGCTCTCGATTCTTAATGACCTGCTGCTCCCGTTTCGCCAGACTCTCAGCGCTTTCCTCGTAGAGCAAAACCGCCTCTTTAGCTGAACGTCGCTGACCATTAATGGCGATAATGGTGATGTCCCACTTGTAATTGTCTTTGCTGATTGTCAGGGTGGCGCCGGGTTTGACTTCCTTGCCGGGTTTTGTGCGTTGCTCGTTAACGTGAACTTTTCCGCCGGAAACAGCCTCGGCGGCCAGCTTGCGTGTTTTAAAAAAACGCGCAGTCCATAACCATTTATCCAGGCGGATAACTTCGAGGTCAGACATTTAGACTATTTCATTGCCGCTTTCTGTCCATGCTTTAAATCCGCCGGCCATGCTGACAGCATTGTTAAAGCCCATCTTATTTAATGCTTCTGTTGCTAACGCAGAGCGCCCGCCGGTCTGGCAGTAAACGATGATATGGGCATCATGCTTATTCTGAAAATCGGGATGCGAATCTATTTTGAACTCTAATACACCACGAGGTATGTTGAAAGCGCCAGGCAAATGACCGGCAGCATATTCGGCAGGCTCCCTGACGTCCAGGATAAGACTGGCCTCCAGTGCATTTTTTGCAGCAGTAATGTCAATTTCAACAATATGTTTTTTGGCTTGGGTAACAAGATCCATGGCGGTAAGGGGCATAATCATCTCTCGAAAAAAAATAAGAATA
>JBAZTN010000111.1:0-9796 GCA_041661895.1 Methylobacter sp.
CACAAACCGAATAGTTTGACTTAATAGGGAATAGTCATAGAGAATAGCCGGTTTAGTTTTTCAAAAATATAGCTCTAGCCACGCATGGATAACCGCGTTTCCCCTCAAAACAGTTTGGTCTCAGTTCGTAATTTGTCGTTTTCTCGCGGTAACAGGAAAATATTCGACAATATTTCTCTGGAAATCGAACGCGGCAAAATTACCGCCATCATGGGGCCTAGCGGTACAGGTAAAACCACCCTGTTAAAACTCATAGGCGGTCAATTGTTTCCTGAGCAGGGTTTAATTACAGTGGACGGTAAAAATGTTCACCAGCTACGTCGATCTGATCTGTACAACCTGCGTAAACGCATGGGCATGCTTTTTCAAAGCGGAGCCCTGTTAACGGACATGAGCGTTTATGATAATGTAGCCTTCCCTTTACGGGAGCACACACACCTTACCGAGTCCATGATCCGCACACTGGTACTGATGAAGCTGCAGTCTGTAGGGTTAAGGGGAGCTCGCGACCTGATGCCTAATGAACTCTCCGGCGGCATGGCCAGACGTATTGCCTTGGCCAGGGCAATTGCGCTGGATCCGATGATGATTATGTATGATGAACCGTTTACCGGCCAAGACCCTATTTCCAAGGGCGCATTGGTGCATCTGATCAAGTCTTTGAATAACACCCTGGGGCTGACCAGCATCATGGTTTCTCATGATGTCCAAGAAACAGCAGCTATAGCTGATTATATTTATGTAATATCCGAAGGCAAAATCGTCGGCCAAGGCACGCCGAAAGAGATTGAACAATCCCCATCCGAATGGGTTCAGCAATTTATGACTGGCGCTGCTGACGGGCCGGTTCATTTCCACTACTCTGCAAAAGACTATATCGATGATTTATTGTCAACGGGAAAACGTTATTAAGGTTAAAGGCCAAAGGCGAAGAACCTTGCACCCTGTAAAAACAACACTGACTGTGTAAAGCAACTATTAAGATGATTCAATTTCTACAGCATTTGGGCGAAAACACCCGTACCAGCTTTACCAAAGTGGGCCGAGGAACGTTTTTCCTGTTACAGACTATTTCCGGCATACTCAGTGTGCTGCCCCGTCCCAGACTACTGCTTAATCAGATGCACTCGATCGGCGTGTTATCTTTTCTGATTATCACTATTTCCGGACTGTTTGTCGGCATGGTTCTGGGATTGCAGGGCTACTACACCCTCTCTGATTTCGGCGCCGAAGAAGCGCTGGGGGTCATGGTTGCGGCCTCTTTAGTCAGGGAACTCGGCCCTGTAGTTACCGCCCTTTTATTTGCCGGCAGGGCAGGCTCTGCTTTAACAGCGGAAATTGGCCTGATGAAAGCAACAGAACAGCTATCGGGCATGGAAATGATGGCAGTTGACCCGATTAAACGCATTATTTCTCCGCGCTTTTTGGCCGGCTTCTTATCCATGCCCTTACTTGCCGCACTCTTTAGTGCTGTAGGCATTATTGGCGGACAAATGGTTGGCTCCGGCTTACTGGGTGTTGATGAAGGCTCTTACTGGTCACAAATGCAAGCCAATATCGATTTTCAGGATGACATTATCAACGGCGTTATCAAAAGCATTGTTTTTGGCTTTGTAACATCCTGGATCGCCCTGTTTGAAGGTTACGATGCAATCCCAACGTCTGAGGGGGTCAGTCGAGCCACCACGCGCACCGTAGTCAATTCAGCTTTTAGCATCTTAGGTCTCGATTTCATCCTGACCACACTCATGTTTGGAGATAATTAACATGCAGCACACCAGCACCCAGGACACGCTTGTCGGACTTTTTGTCGCAGCGGGCATCGTCGGATTATTTTTTCTTGCCTTGCAAGTGAGCAACTTAAGCTCTTTTGTTGAACGGGATAACTATACGATTACCGCCAGTTTTGAAAACTCAGGAGGATTGAAAGTTAAATCACCGGTTTCAGCAGCCGGCGTTAAAATCGGCCAGGTCAGCGCCATTAGCTTCGACCCTAAAACCTATCAATCCGTTGTGCAGCTGAGCATTGATTCGCAATACAATACGCTTCCTGATGACACCACCGCCAGCGTTTTCACTGCCGGCCTGTTAGGTGAGCAGTACGTCAATCTTGAGCCAGGCGGTTCTGAAGAATTCTTAAAAAATGGCGGAAAAATTGAAATCACCCAGTCTGCAATCATTCTGGAAAAAGCGCTAGGCCAATTCCTGTTTAAATCTGCGGAAGAAAAAAAGTGAGTAAACTGAACATTATTGATCAGGGGGCAGGACACTTTGTTGTAGATGGCGATTTGACATTTTCAACCATCGACAAACAGTCGGTAAAATCATTTTCTTTCCTGAAAGCGGCAAAAGAAATCACTATCGATCTGGGTCGCGTTTCCTGCACTGACAGTGCCGGTCTTGCATTAATGATTGAATGGATAAAATATACCCGTCACAATAAGACACAATTAAGGTTCAAAAATATTCCTGATCAATTGCTCACCTTGGCAAAACTCAGCGGCCTTGATAAAACGAGCCATTTTACAATTCAGCCTGATTAAACTTTTTGACCACTGAATTTACAAAGACAACCTAAGACACACTCTGTATGGATAAACTAATTATTACCGGCGGCGCACGACTCTCAGGAGAGCTGCGTATTTCTGGTGCCAAAAATGCAGCCTTACCTATCCTGGCTGCAACCTTACTCTCAGAATCACCGGTTAGCGTCGGCAACATACCGCATCTTCATGACATCACCACAACCATGGAGTTATTGGGTCGTATGGGTGTTTGTCTCACCGTTGATGAGAAAATGAATATCGAAGTCGATTCCAGCACCATTAATAGTTTTGTAGCTCCTTATGAGTTGGTCAGAACTATGCGAGCATCAATATTGGTATTAGGGCCTTTAGTGGCCAGATTCGGCGAGGCTCATGTATCCTTACCTGGCGGCTGCGCAATCGGCTCACGCCCTGTCGACATCCATCTTGATGGCCTGATGCAGATGGGCGCAGACATTATCGTCGAAGGCGGCTTTATCCACGCAAAAGCGACTCGACTTAAAGGTTGTCGCCTGGTTCTGGAGCAAATCACTGTCACAGGCACTGAAAACCTATTAATGGCAGCCACTTTGGCCGAGGGAACCACCATTATCGAAAATGCCGCCAAAGAACCTGAAGTCACTGACCTGGCACATTTTCTTAATAAAATGGGCGCCAAAATTTCCGGTATTGGCACTGATGTCTTAGTCATTGAAGGCGTTGAAAAACTGGGAGTAGAAAGCATCCACTATGAAGTTCTTCCTGACCGGATTGAAACCGGCACCTACCTGATTGCGGCTGCAATTACCGGCGGTAGTGTCAAACTTAAAAGCACACGCCCCGATCTTCTGGATGCTGTTCTGGCAAAATTGACAGAAGCAGGAGCCGATATCACAACCGGTGAAGACTGGATTAAACTGGATATGCACGGTAAACAGCCTAAAGCTGTTTCTGTTCGCACCTCGCCCTACCCCGCTTTCCCGACCGACATGCAGGCACAATTTACGGCCATGAATGCCGTCGCCGACGGCGTAGGTATTATTACCGAAACGGTTTTTGAAAATCGTTTCATGCATGTTCAGGAGTTGCAGCGCATGGGCGCCGACATCAGGCTGGAATCGAATACCGCCATCTGCACCGGCGTTAAAAAACTCACCGGAGCACCGGTCATGGCGACTGACTTAAGAGCGTCAGCGAGTCTTGTGATAGCCGCACTGGTTGCCGAAGGCGATACGCTGGTTGATCGCATCTATCATATAGACCGGGGTTACGATCACATCGAAGAAAAACTCTCACAATTGGGTGCGACAATACGCCGCGTCCCAAGATAAGGTTTCAATATGCTAACCATCGCCGTATCTAAAGGCCGGATCTATGAAGAAGCCTTGCCATTATTGGCAGAGGCGGGAATCACCCCGATTGATGATCCAAAAACATGCCGCAAGCTGATATTACAGACCACCCGTGATGACGTCCAACTGGTCATCATACGCGCCACCGATGTGCCTACCTTCGTAGAATATGGCGCAGCCGATTTAGGCATCGCCGGCAAAGATGTCTTGCTGGAACACGGCGCTGAAAGCCTGTATGAACCGCTGGATTTAAACATCGCCTGCTGCCGGTTAATGACTGCGGCGCATAAAGATGCGCCCGAAATATCAGGCCGCATTCGTGTTGCCACCAAATACGTTAAAACAGCCCAGCGTTACTTTGCCAGCAAAGGCATACAGGCCGAAATCATTAAACTGTATGGTTCAATGGAACTGGCTCCATTAGTCGGCCTTGCTGATTGCATCGTTGACCTTGTTGACACGGGCAACACGCTAAAGGCCAATGGTCTGGAACCGCGAGATCTTATTATGAACATAAGCTCTCGACTGGTCGTAAATAAAGCGGCAATGAAAATGAAGCACGAAGCGATTGCTTCATTGCTGGCTCAATTTGAAAAAACCCTTGCACAAAGATAACGCCATGTCCGATATAAACATCACTAAACTCGACGCTTCTTCAGCTGATTTTAACCTGCAATTACAAAATCTGCTGGCTTGGAATGAAACCGACGACAGGGAAATTCATCAGCGCGTTTTGGATATCATTGCTGACGTCCGCAAAAACGGCGACAAGGCAGTGATTGAATACACCAACCGCTTTGATCAATGCCACATTGCCAATGCCAGTGAACTGGAATTTTCCAGGGCAACCCTCAAGTCGGCATGGGATCAACTACCTGCTGACCAGGCCCAGGCTCTGCAAACAGCCGCAGACCGTGTGCATGCTTATGCAGAACACCAAAAAATGGAGTCATGGCAATACACCGAGGCCGACGGTACAGTTCTGGGACAAAAAGTTACCCCGCTGGATCGTGTAGGTCTTTATGTGCCAGGTGGCAAAGCCGCCTATCCCTCTTCAGTATTGATGAACGCCATCCCGGCAAAAGTCGCCGGCGTCGGTGAACTGATCATGGTTGTGCCCACGCCTAAAGGCGAAACTAATCAGCTGGTGCTGGCAGCAGCCTATCTGGCGGGTGTTGACCGTGCTTTTGCCATAGGCGGAGCGCAAGCCGTTGCCGCGCTTGCTTACGGCACAGAAACCATTCCTGCCGTAGCAAAAATTGTAGGCCCCGGCAACATCTATGTCGCTACAGCAAAAAAACTGGTGTTCGGGCAAGTAGGCATCGACATGATTGCCGGACCTTCTGAAATCTTAATCATCTGCGATGGCAAAACCAATCCCGACTGGATTGCGATGGACCTGTTCTCGCAGGCCGAACACGACGAAAATGCCCAGTCGATATTAATCAGTGATGATGCATCTTTCCTGGTCGCTGTTGAACAAAGCATCAACAAATTATTGCCCACAATGGAACGCGCCGAGATCATCAGGACATCGCTGACTACACGCGGCGCATTAATCAAGGTCAGCAATTTGAATGCAGCCGCCGATGTGGCCAACGTCATTGCGCCGGAGCATTTAGAGCTCTCTGTTGAAGACCCGGAAGCCTTGTGCAAAAACATCCACCATGCAGGTGCCATTTTCATGGGTCGCTATACTGCCGAAGCTTTAGGTGACTACTGTGCCGGCCCTAACCATGTATTGCCAACATCCAGCACCGCACGCTTCTCATCGCCGCTGGGCGTCTATGATTTCCAAAAGCGCTCCAGCTTGATCAACTGCTCTCAAGCCGGCGCTGATGTACTCGGAAGAACAGCATCCATATTAGCGCGGGGCGAAAGCCTGACCGCTCATGCGCGTTCTGCGGAATATAGAATTAAATAAGATTTTAAACAGGCCGTCCGCCCTTTACGCCCCTACATCCTTAATTTTTGAACATGACACAATCCGATCTGATTTCTTCCGTTTTCCGCAAAGAAGTTCTGGCGCTGTCTGCCTATAAAGTTGCAGATGCCCAAGGCTTGATCAAACTGGATGCCATGGAAAACCCTTATAGCTGGCCTGAAGACATCAAAAAAAACTGGCTGGATGCTCTAAAAGACTGCCCGTTGAACCGCTATCCTGATCCTGAAGCCAGTCATCTGACTGCAACCATCAAGCGCCTGATTCAAATACCCGATCAGTTTGATGTATTACTGGGCAACGGTTCCGATGAAATCATTCAATTACTGTTAATGGCTCTACCATCCAGTGCCAGCGTATTGGCGCCTGATCCGGGTTTTGTCATGTACAAACAGCTAAGTCAGTGTCTGGGGCTAAACTACCATGGCATTCCTTTGCTTGTCGACAGCTTTGATCTGGATCTGCCGGCAATGCTGGCTGCCATAGAAAAGCATCAGCCTTCAGTCATTTTTCTGGCCTATCCCAACAACCCTACCGGAAATTTGTTCAGTGAATCTTCGATTCGGAAAATAATAACAACAGCCAAGGGCTTGGTGATTATTGACGAAGCCTATGCGCCCTTTGCCGATGCCAGCTTTCTCAATGCTCTGAGCCAATATGACAACCTGCTGGTCATGCGTACTGTATCGAAGCTTGGACTGGCAGGCTTACGTCTCGGGTACATTGCTGGCAATCCATCCATCATCGAGCAACTCAATAAAATTCGCCTGCCTTACAATATTAATAGCCTCACCCAGATAAGCGCGGACTTTGCCCTGTCCAACATGACATTATTTGACCAACAAACTCAAAAAATTTGCGCTGAACGGTCTACGGTCTTCAAACAACTCAATGAAATTGACGGTATTACGGCATATCCCAGCGCCGCTAACTTTATTCTTTTCAGAACACCCCAGAATCAGGCCAACGAAATCTTCGCATCGATAAAACAACAAGGCGTTTTAATTAAAAACCTTAATGCTCAAGGCAGCCTATTAAGCGATTGCCTGCGGGTAACCATTGGCAAACCGGAGGAAAATGCAGCCTTTCTTGCGGCATTAGTAAAAAGCCTAACCTGTCCACTGAAACAAGCGCCACATTAAGTAATAAAATACATTATTCCTGGGTAAAAAAATAATATCCTTATTTTGACTCATAAAAAAAACAATCATATTTAATAACATATACTTAGAAACACGACCCAGGTAATGCGATTAATTTAGACCCTTTTAAATACGTAACCAATTCTGAGGTGCTTGGCATAAGCACTTCAAATACCCTAAGTTCTAATGGTATATTGGCATTTATAATAACTAGAAAATAATGCGCTCTTAGAAGCACAGACCTAATCAGGAGAGTCCTATAATGAATAATGAAGGCGTCGACAAATCTAAACGCCAGTTTTTGACCTCGGCTTTGACCGTGGTTGGCGCGGTCGGCACAGGATATTTAGCTGTTCCTTTTCTTGCTCAAATGCAACCTAGCGTCAAGGCAATGGCAGCCGGAGCCCCTGTTGAAGTTGACATCAGTAAAATGGAACCAGGTCAATTGATTAGAGTTGCATGGCGAGGAAAACCCGTCTGGATACTCAACAGAACACCCGAAGTTATTGAAACTCTAAAAACGCTGGACGACCAGCTTAGAGATCCACTTTCTCAAGAATCCATACAGCCGGCTTCCAGCAAAAATCCTGTGCGCTCTATTAAACCCGAGATATTCATCGCCGTGGGTTTATGCACGCACTTAGGCTGCTCACCCACCTTCCGCCCGGAAATAGCCCCAAATGATCTCGGTGATAAATGGAAAGGTGGATTTTTCTGTCCTTGTCATGGCTCCTGGTTTGATCTGGCTGGTCGCGTTTATCGGGGTGTACCTGCACCAACCAATCTGGAAGTCCCGCCTTACCGCTATATTACTGACACGCAGCTAATCATTGGCGAGGAGACAAAAGCATGAAACCAACCCGTCTAAATTTATGTGGCAACTGGGTTTTAGATCGTTTTCCATTAACTAAACTCTGGAACGAACACATGGCGCAATACTATGCGCCAAAAAACTTCAATTTCTGGTACTTCTTTGGCTCCCTGGCTTTACTGGTTTTAGTAAACCAGTTTATTACCGGCATTTTGTTGACCATGAACTACAAACCCGATGCGAAATTGGCATTCGATTCTGTAGAGTACATCATGCGTGATGTTAACTGGGGTTGGTTGATACGTTATATGCATTCAACCGGTGCGTCAGCTTTTTTTATCGTTATTTATCTGCATATGTTCAGAGGTTTGCTTTATGGTTCATTCAAGCAACCACGTGAACTGATCTGGATTTTCGGTATGTTGCTGTTTGTTGCATTGATGGCCGAAGCTTTTATGGGCTATCTACTGCCTTGGGGTCAAATGTCATACTGGGGCGCACAGGTTATTATTTCCCTGTTTAGCGCTATTCCCGTAATCGGTGATGAATTATCGTTATGGGTCAGGGGCGATTATGTCATTTCTGATGCAACCCTTAACCGATTCTTTGCCTTTCATGTTATTGCAGTGCCTCTGGTTTTGGTTTTACTGGTTTTCATGCATATCGTTGCACTACATGAAGTCGGTTCCAACAACCCTGATGGTATCGACATCAAGAAATCCAAAGATCCATGGGGACATCCCGTGGACGGAATTCCCTTCCATCCCTATTACACTGTCAAAGATCTGGTCGGCGTTGGTGTGTTTTTATTTTTTTTCGCAACTGTAATTTTTTACATGCCTGAAATGGGTGGTTATTTTCTCGAACACGCAAACTTCATTCCTGCTGATCCGATGAAGACTCCTGAGCATATTGCTCCGGTCTGGTATTTCACGCCGTTTTACGCAATTTTGAGGGCTATTCCAGATAAATTTGCCGGCGTTATTGGCATGGGTGGCGCGATTGTCATACTGTTTCTTTTGCCTTGGCTGGATCGTAGTCCTGTCAAATCAATTCGTTACCGTGGCGGTATTTTCAAAAAGGCCTTATTCCTTTTTGTAATCAGTTTCGTGGGACTTGGTTATTTGGGCACTCAGCCTGCAACGCCAACAGCAACGACCTTTGCTCGTATCTTTACAGCGATCTACTTTGGCTTCTTCCTGTTAATGCCCCTGTATACCCGCTGGGAAAAATCCAAACCGCTGCCCGGACGCTTAACAAGCGTGCCCAGCCTTGAAGAACGCTTCGCTGTATTGGTGGAGATATTTAATACCATGACCATCATGAAGCCTGTACAGACCGCTGATGGCACAACCGTTCTGAAGAGAAGGCCAAACCCAAAAGGCATACTCGACGTCATCACTCGATTAGCAATAAAATTAAAAAAGAGCCTCGATTGATATGAAAAAACTTATAACACTATTTTTATTTTTGATGCTGTCTTTTGGAGCTTATGCTTCAAAAGAGATGGAGCTTCAAGAAGCAGACATCGATCTTACCGATAATGCTTCATTACAACGCGGTGCAAAACACTTCGTCACTTATTGTCTTGGCTGTCATTCGGTAAAGCATATCCGTTATCTGCGTATTGCCCTTGATGTTGATGTTGATCAAAAAAAGATGTTGAAAGACATTGCGCCTGAAGGAGCCAGTATCTACGACCAATTGCATAGTGCAATGAACGCGCATGATGCGGAGAAATGGTTTGGCACTCAACCGCCCGACTTGTCATTAATTGCCCGTTCTCGTGGCGCTGATTGGTTGTATAGCTACTTAAAAGGTTTTTATATCGATAAAAGCAAACCTTTTGGCGTAAATAACACCGTTTTTGAAGATGTCGGAATGCCTAATGTGCTTTGGCAACTCCAAGGCCAACAACGGCCTATCTTCAAAACTGTAGATGGTCAACAGACTATTGACAAACTGGTTATCGAAGAAAAAGGCACCTTATCAGAACAGGAATTCGATCTTTTCGTCAACGACCT
>JBAZTN010000112.1:0-9736 GCA_041661895.1 Methylobacter sp.
GTTAAACGGACGGACGCCATGCGGGGCAAGTTTGTCGTATTGCCTCGCCGATGGGTTGTTGAGCGCTCTTTTGCCTGGCTTGGAAACTCCAGACGGCTTTCCAAGGATTATGAGCGCCTAACCGATACGGCCGAAGTATTTATCAAAATTACTGAGGTACATCGTCTTTTACGCGGAATTTGTTAGGTTTTTAAACAGCTTCTTATGTATTACATAGTTGAAACCGGCAAATCATTTGATCAAGCCTCGATAAACCTTGAGTCGGCTGTTGTTCGTAACGGTGTTTCGGGATACTGCATATTCACAACTTGGGCGCCGCGCTTCGCAGTAAAGGCATTGCATTCGATGAGGAGTGCAAAATATTTGAAGTCTGTAACCCGGGACAGGCTGCAAAAGTGTTGTCGGCCGACATGCGCCTGAACATGGCATTACCGTGTCGTATTTCGGTATTTATCGAGAAAGGCAAAACCAAAATCGGTCTTATCAAACCGGCGCAAATGCTTTCGGCGCTGTCTCAGGATGCAGCCTTGTCTCAAGTTGCCAAAGAGGTCGAGGAAAAGACCATTCAGATGGTTAATGAGGCGAAATGAAGAACAGCGCCATTGCCAAACAGGCATAAATACATCTGCCTGGCAGTCATTAGGGATGAAAAAAAACCGGATTCTTATTTCAAATCCGCTTTTTTTACCCGGATTTTAAGGCCTGATATTTCTTTATGATTAAGCCCGCTGATTGCTGCATTCGCTTCATTAACACGCGGCATTTCGACAAATCCGAAACCTTTGGATTTGCCTGTTTCCTTGTCCATGACTAAATTGCAGGATTGCACTGCACCATAAGCCTCAAACAGTTCTGTTAATTCAGTTTCGGTGGTTTCGCGGGGTAAATTACGGACAAGTATTTTCATGGGCTTTGGGCTTGTTTTGAGGGGTTGGTAAACTCGGCAACTGCTCCCTGCGTTGCTCTACCTCCTGCATCCATGCAGTCGTTCTCCCATTATACACTGTCAGGCGTGTTGCAGGAGTAAGGTTGTTGGCTAATACAAGCCTAGTTGTAATTGGGCGACTTCGGACATCATGTCCCGTGACCAGGGTGGATCAAGGACGACTTCAACATTAACGCTGGCGACGCCGGGCAGGGCGCGGATACATTTTTCCACGTCACCCTGAATAACCGGTCCCATGCCGCAGCCTGGGGCGGTCAGCGTCATCATGATGTGGACGTCATTCTGGCCTTCAGTTGCCGGCGTCACTTTGCATTGATAAACCAGTCCCAGGTCAACGATGTTAACAGGGATTTCCGGATCATAAACCGTTTTCATGACCTCCCAGCAGTTTTTTTCAACCGCCTCTGGACTGGTCTCTGATACCAGCGTATGCAGTTGATGGGTTTCCTTACCCAAGGCATCGGCATCTGCTCCGGCAATACGGACCATATGACCGTGGTCGGTTACAACAGTATAGTTAGTGCCCAGCGCTTGGTGAATGGTGACTTCTTGGCCTTTGCTTAACGTCCCGGTATAACCTTCAGGTATGGTGACAATGTTGACATCTCTGGTTAAAACAACGGTATCTCTTTCTGCCATAGTAATTCGGTTATAAATGAAAGGTTCGGGCATCAATAGCCTGGCCGGTTATGCCTATGCTTTGTGAGCCAAATAAATACAGGTAAGCAGGCACCAAAGATTCCATTTCAGGCAGTTTGTGTTTATCTTCTGCCGGATAGGCCCGCTTTCTTAATGGAGAGTTTACAGGCCCCGGTATCAGGGTATTGACCCGGATTTTTCCGAATGCTTCATACTCTTCGGCCAGTATGTTTGCGAAACCTTCCATCGCTATTTTGGAAACACCGTAAGCACCTGCATAGGCTGGTGCTTTTCTGGCAGAAGAATCGGACGTGAATACGATGGAGGCATGCTCGCTCTTTTGCAGCACAGGCAGCAAAACCCGGCACAGCAGAAATGGCGCATTCAGGTTGACGTTTAATGTATGCCCCCAGTCTTGGGTTTTGTACGTAGCGATGGGAGAAAACGAGCTAAATTCAACCGCTGAATGCAGAATGCCTTGCAGGGAGTCGTATTTCTCATCGATTTTATCGGCCAATTCCTGATACTCGTTTTCATTGGCGCCGGCCAGATCAAACGGGTAAATGATGGGTTCGGGAGCATTTGCCGCCAGTATGGCATCGTAAACCTTTTCCAGCTTGGCGATGTTTTTATCCAGCAAAATGATATGCGCACGCTGCTTGGCTAAGGCAAGAGCAGCTGTGCTGCCCAAGCCGCCACCTGCACCGGTAATTAAGATGACTTGATTTATTAGCGGCATGATAATGATACTATCCAGGTTGAAATTTGATCGGGAGACTCAATTAACGCATCAGCGCCCCAGCTTTCCGGCGTGTCATCGGGCTTAATGTAGCCGTACAGTGCGGCCAGCGTTTTCATTTCGACGCTTTTTCCGGCGGTGATGTCATGCAGGGCATCGCCGATATAGACACATTCCCTGGGATTAACGCCCGCTTGTTTGCAGGCTTCCAGCATAGGGTCGGAGTGAGGCTTAGGGTTTGCTGTGGTATCGCCGCTGACGATGCAGGCTGCGCGGTCGGTAAGCTTTAAGGCATCCATCAGCGGGTTGGTGAAGCGTTCCCGCTTGTTGGTGACCACGCCCCATTTCAGTCCTTGCGCCTCAATGGCATTCAAGGTGTCAACGATGCCCGAGAAAAAAACCGTGTGTTCGGCAATGTTGTTCTGGTAGAGGTTGAGCATGGTTTCCAGAATGTTTGCCTTTAATTCGTCATCAGACAAAGGCCGGCTGGCGTTGATCATTGCCGCCGCGCCATAGGAAATAAACGGCTTGATTAAATCCGGCGCAACGGCCGCAAAGCCGTGTGCGTTCAAGGCTTTATTCAAACATGAAATCAAATCCGGCGCAGTGTCCACCAGAGTGCCGTCAAGGTCGAATAACACGCAGGATAATTTGAAATCAGTCGACATGCTTTATCCTTTATTCCGGACGTTTAAAAGCAGCGATGTAATTGACATCAATGTCTTTGCCGAGGCTGAAGCGTTTGCTGAACGGGTTGTATTCAATTCCCACCATGCCCTGTAGTTCAAGGCCTGCCGCGCGGGCTGACTGGCACAGCTCCGATGGCTTGATAAAGGTTTTAAAGTCATGGGTGCCTTTAGGCAGCATTTGCAGGACGTATTCCGCCGTAAAGATGGCCAACAGATAGGCTTTGGGTTTGCGGTTGAGTGTCGAGAAAAACACCATGCCGCCGGGTTTAACCATTCTGGCGCAAGCTGAAATGATTGAGCCGGGATCAGGAACATGCTCCAGCATTTCCATGCAGGTCACATGGTCAAAACTTTCAGGCTGCTGTTCAGCCAGGCTTTCAGCGCTGATTTTTTGATAGTGCGCGTTAACGCCGGTCTCAAGCCCGTGCAGATCGGCGATATCAATCAGGTCTTCGCTGAGATCAATACCCAAGGCATCGGCGCCGTGTTTGGCCAAGCCTTCGGTTAAAATGCCGCCGCCGCAGCCGACATCAACAATGCGAGAGCCTGCAATATCCGCATAACGCTGGATAAACTGGATACGCAACGGGTTAATGTCATGCAGGGTTTTGAATTCGCCTTGCGGATCCCACCAGCGTTCCGCCATCGAGCCAAATTTATGGATTTCGTGCAGGTGTACGTTGTCTGTTGCTGTCATCGTGCTGAACCTAATGTTAGATTGATATAGTTTACTATATTAGTGGGTTATTCGTCATTTGTTGTTCTTGACGAGGGGTGTTTTTATATTGTTTTGGTCGAATTAACTGGATAAACGCTGCTGCCATTCGGCGATTTTCACCCTTAGATCATCTATATTAACGGTGGTCAGATGGCGCTGTTTTAACAGGCGTTTGCCGGCAACCCAGACATCGGTAACTTGCTGCCGGCTGGCGGCGTAAACAATCTGCGAAACCGGGCAATACAAAGGTTGTGTTTCCAGATGTGATAAATCAATGGCAATCACATCGGCGGCTTTGCCGATACTCAGCGAGCCTGTTTCATTCTCCAGACCCAAAGCCTTTGCGCCATTGATGGTCGCCATGCGCAGGGCTGTCATGGCCGGAATGGCGCTGGCATCACCGGCAACGGCTTTGCCGAGCAGCGCCGCCGTGCGCATTTCGCCAAACATATCCAGGTCATTATTACTGGCAGCGCCATCGGTACCCAAGGCTACGTTGATACCTGCCGCGATGCATTTGGCAACGGGGCAAAAGCCGCTGGCCAGTTTCAGGTTGGATTCAGGGCAATGCACGATATGGGCGCCGGATTCTGCAAACAGGCTGATTTCGTCATCGGTCAATTGGGTCATGTGCACCGCTATGAATGAGGGGTTGAGCAGGCCAAGACTCTGCAGTCTTTGCAATGGCCTCATTCCGGTTTTTTCCTGCTCTTGTTCGACTTCGTGCAGTGTTTCGTGGACATGCATGTGTACGGGCAGTTCCAGTTCATCGACGAAGATTCTGATTTTTTGCAAAGGCTTATCCGACACGGTGTAAGGTGCGTGCGGTGCGAAGGGCGTGGAAATCAACGGGTGATGGCGCAGTTGGTCATGCAGAGCCAGGCCTTTTTCAATATAGGCCTCGCTGTTTTCGGCCCAGACACTCGGAAAATCAATGACTATTAAGCCGACACTGGCGCGAATGCCATGATGTATCGCCTGCGCCGCGGTAATTTCGGGAAAAAAGTACATGTCATTGAAGCAGGTCGTTCCGCCCAGAATCATCTCGGCTATCGCCAGGTCAGTGCCGTCTTTGACGAACGCTTCACTCATCCATTTTTGTTCCAGCGGCCAGATGTGGTTTTGCAGCCAGTCCATCAGTTGTAAATCATCGGCAATTCCGCGCATTAAAGTCATCGCGGCATGGGTGTGGCTGTTGATTAAGCCGGGCAGCAAGGCGTGGCTTTCCAGGTTTTCGGTGGTCGTACCCTGATATTTTTGCCTGGCAATCTCGGTAGGCAGCAGGTCGATAATTCGGCCGCCATCGATAACCAGCGTATGGTGCTCATAGGTTACTGATTCCGGTTCAACGGGTATAATCCAGCGGGCGTGGATGAGGGTATCGACAACTGTCATAAGATATTCCTGTATTTAGTTGTGGAATTATAACTTTTTACCATTAATTTTTTGATAAAAATGGCTTGATAAATAATGACGATGCAAAAAAAATTAGCTGTACAAGCCCTGCAATGGACAGGGGATGCCTTAAAGGTGCTGGATCAGCGGCAATTGCCCGAGAAAATTGTTTACGATGAATATAACGATGCGGCAGGCGTGACAGAAGCCATCGCGACCATGCGCGTTCGCGGCGCACCGGCTATCGGCATTGCTGCAGCTTACGGCGTGGTGCTTTCTGTCAGCCATCATTATTCCAAAGATTCAGGCCAGTGGCAGCAAAAGGTGGCGGCGGATATCGAGATGCTGGCAAAGTCCAGGCCGACAGCCGTCAATTTGTTCTGGGCATTGGATCAAATGAAAGCCGTACTGGATCAAACTATTGATAATCCGTTGGCGGCAATTCTGGCCTGTGCTGAGAAGATTCATGCCGATGATATTGCAGCCAATCACAAAAAGGGTGAGTTGGGTGCGGATATTCTGGCAGGCGCTAAAGGCGTGATGACACACTGTAATGCAGGCGCTTTGGCAACCGGCGGTTATGGCACGGCGCTGGGCGTTATCCGTAGCGCTTATCAAAGACAACCTGTAAAAGTGTATGCCGGAGAAACCCGGCCCTGGAATCAGGGTGCCCGCCTGACCGTGTGGGAATTGGCGCAAGATGGCATTCCGGCGATATTGATTGCCGATTCAGCGGCGGCATGGCTGATGAAATCAGGCGCTGTCGATTGGATCATCGTTGGTGCAGACCGCATTGCTGCCAATGGCGACGCGGCCAATAAAATCGGCACCTATTCCCTGGCTGTACTGGCTAAACAGCATGGCGTCAAGGTTATGGTGGTAGCGCCTACCTCGACGATAGACTGGAATATGGCTAACGGCGACCACATAGAAATCGAACAACGCAATCAGAATGAGTTATTGCCAGCCTGTTACATCAACGATGAGTCATTGGTGAGCGCCTGGAATCCCGTCTTTGACGTGACTCCGGCTGAATTGATTTCGGCCATTGTGACTGAGCGTGGCGTCGTATTGAATCCTGCTGAGCAAGGTGTGAGAGGATTGAAAAAATGATATTTGATAAAAAAGGCAATAACCCGGTAATTGCGGCGGGCTATCTGTTTAAAGGTTTAAAACTACTGGGCAGCCCGGAATTACGAGCGTTCATCTTGATTCCGGTTCTAATTAACGTGGTCTTGTATAGTGCCGCCTTAACCCTAGGCTATTTTTATATTTCGGATTTGATAGCTCAATTCATCCCCAGCTGGTTGCAATGGCTGAGTTGGGTATTGTGGCCGTTATTTTTCATCAGTTTTTTTATAGTCGGTTTTTTTACCTTTACCGTGTTGGCTAATTTGATTAGCGCTCCTTTTTACGGAAAATTGGCAGCAAAAACGCAGGCCATGATAAGCGGTCAGACTCGGCCAAGCGCCGAACAGCCTTTGGCTAAAGTCCTTTTTGCGGAATTAAGGCGCGCGGGCTATCTTGTTACCAGAGCCTTGCCGCTGCTGATACTGTCGATTATTCCCGGCATCAATGTGATTGCACCTTTTTTATGGGCGCTGTTCGGGGCATGGGGCATGGCGCTGGAATATATGGCTTATCCACTGGAAAACGAAGGTGTGTTGTTCGCAGAGCAAAAACAACTGGTTAAAAGCGTGAGGCTGGGCGCGTTAAGCTTTGGCGGAGTGGCGGTGATGGGACTTACCATTCCGGTGCTGAATATCATAGTCGCTCCGGCTGCAGTTATTGGCGCGACTATTTATCTTAATGAGATAAAGCAGGGTTAAAGGCTTAAAAATTGCAGGGGCGGAAGCCCGCCACAACAAATCTGTTGACTTAAGCCCTCTCCAGTGGGAGAGGGTGAAGTGAAATCAAAATAAAGGAATAATTGGGGGCAGAATAATTGATTATTGGGATATTATTTTGCTCTGACCCCAGTTATTTCAATCAAGTCATTCAATCTTCCGCGCGGAGCCTTTCTGCAAAATCGTACTACAATCCCTTTACAGAGCTGCGATGGCGAGCAGCTTTTTCATCAGCGCTCCCTGATTATGCACGTCAAGTTTCTGCATGATGCTTTTGAGGTGGTTCCTGATCGTTTCAGTAGATCGGTGGCTGCCGTCGGCGATTTCGGGAATCGACGGCGTAGCGATAAACTGCAGCGCGCATAAAGCTTCACAGTTGGTTAAGTTGTACAGCGTCATTAGCCGCACCAGCGTAGGACTGTTTTCGTGGCCGCTGGTAAAAGTCAGCGCCACGCCTTTTTTATAAAATTCCCACGCATACAAATTATCCAAAGCGCGCGCCGGAATCACTGTAATGGCGCAGGAAGCGCACTGGTCTTGCGTCGTCACGGTATCGCAACCGATCCCTGCCATCAACTCCAAAACACACTGTTCGGTAGTTTTGTTTAAAAAGGCTAAGCGCTTGCCCCGAATCTCGACGCAATCCATATCCGCGATGATGCGGTTGAATACCGGATCGGAAAATAGCACGTTCAGCGCACGATCGACAATGATATAAGCGGCAACGTGCTTGCCGGTCAGCAGCATAATCTGGCTGTAAAGGCTGAGCCATTGCTCCTTTTGTAAGGCATGTTGCAACTCCGGCACCAACGCTTGCAGCCGATGTAGACAAACTTGCAATTCCGGCTCAGCAATAGTACGGCTGCCATGCAGATACAGGTAATGCGCGTAGCGCCTATTTAAAGGCAGGGATACGCCAAAACGATAATGTTCTCCCGCCGCGTTGGGCTCGGTGCCGCCGGCATCGCGGCGAAAGGTTTCGTTCAGTGTGTTAGAGCAGAAAACCCGGAACGGCTGTTTCGCGACACTGGCATCGAAACTGCCGACTTGGCGCAAGTTCTGCTCGAAACAGAGCTGCTGCTCTGGCACAACGTTGTAACCGTACAAGTAATGGACCCCACCGTCGCGGCCAAGGTCAGCAATCGACAGGAAACCGCTGTCACACTGCATGGCGCCGGCCAGTTCCGCCAAAAATAATTGCCACAACACTGGATTACCCGGCGCTTTCGACAAAATCTCATTGATTGTAAGCGGCGATTGGATGTTATGCATGGTGTCTCGGCATTATTGTGTCTATTTTGACCCATTTGGGTCATGACTCTAGCACCAAAAGTAAGTATACTGTTAATTGTGTTTTTGCCAGAAATTGGTGAAGTCTAACCGAGTGTAATACTTGCGTGCCAAGTCGTCAGGAGGCTTTAGCATTGGAATTATTCGCATATGTTTATTATGCGCAAAATGTCGACGCACATGGTGCGCAAGGCTTTTGCTGCTAGCGGTTCAGTCTATATTGACCCACAAGGCTCCGGATTTATGTATGGGCACGATTTTCAGGATTTGGGCAGGCTTTTGGAAATCATGTTCATTGAGCCCCGTGCGATAAACCAGGCTTAGACCGCAATGACACAATACACTCACAAGTCATTCCCTAATGTCGGCTTAGCTAAAATACTAGGAAATTATTCACCAATGACATTGATCTTTTAGACTTACGTAAAGGAGATACCAATGTTCAACTTAAAAAACACAACTCGCATCATGTTGGGATTATGCATGATTGCTCAGGCAACAAACATCAGTTTTGGTGCCGAAGCGACTGTCTGCAAAAAAGGCAGCGGTTATGTCCTTTATGCCAACGATCATGGCAGAAGCGATGAATCCAGCAATCTTTACGTTCTCAACCTTTACCTGAAAAAACCTGAGCTTGCCTACCCTCTGGACCTAGGCGAAACCGGCATCAAGGAAATCACCGACATCGCGTTTCTTCCTGACGGCAAATTGTTCGGCGTGACGTTCACCCGCCTGGTCACCATCAATACGGTTACCAAAAAAGCTGACTTTGTCGGCGATATTATTGGCGAGGCGTATTTGAGCGAGGAACGCTGGATCAATGCCCTGGCCGCAAACGCTGAAGGCCAGTTATACGCCGCGACGCGGGACGGCGAGCTGCTCACGATTGATACTGAAACCGGAAAAGGCACTAAGGTGGGCGTTTACGGGAATGATCTGGGCTCGTCGGGCGACCTGGTTTTCATGCCGGACGGAATATTGTTCGGCTCCGCCAAGCGACTCGACACACTGGAGGAAATGACCGACCTGCTTGTCCGGATCGACCAGCATTCAGGCCAGGCTGAGATCATCGGCGACATCGGCTTCAAGCAGGTATTTGGCCTGGCTGTCGGTCCCCGGGGCAAGCTTTTAGGGGGAGCGGATGGGAACGGCCAGCCCAGGCTTATCAAGATCAACAGGAATAATGGCAAAGGCAAGCTCATCGCGCTCATACCCGATACCGACGGCATGTGGGGCATGATCTCGCGTGATCTGTGTGCTGATCATTTATGAAAATTTCGGCAAGAGACACAAAGGAGAAACGGCAATGGTCCTGAACGAAGCTGAAGGTGTGCAATACAAACTATTTGTTTAGTCCCAGAATTAACTGGTAATATTTATTCTAACCTTAAGGAGCAGAAGCCATGGGACAAGTATTACACGGAACAGCCACGACCACGCACGCCACGCGAGCAAAAATACAAGCGTCTGAAG
>JBAZTN010000113.1:0-9603 GCA_041661895.1 Methylobacter sp.
TAGCCTACTCAGCCCGCTTGTCAACATCCTGTTAACTTTAATTCTTTACTACCTACTCTCCCAGAGGCCTTGCCCTGAAAGAACTGCGCATTATACAGCCTTCATTGACACCGTCAAGAAGTTATTTCTTTAACCAGCTTATTTATTTCCCTTTGAGTTAAACCAATCTAAATATCTTGCAACGCCTTGCTTCACAGTCAGGAAGTCTTTCGCATAGCCAGCACTTCTTAAACCAGAAATATCAGCCTGGGTATAACTCTGATATGCGCCTTTTAGATGTTCAGGAAATGGAATGTATTCAATTTGCCCTTCTTTATGCCAGTCAATCACGGCCTGAGCGACGGCATTAAATGTTTCCGCACATCCCGTTCCTACGTTGTATATACCACGTTGCTCTGGATGATCTAAAAACCACAAGTTAACTTCTACCACATCATCAACATGCACAAAGTCCCGCTTTTGTTCTCCGTTAGCCATGCCATCACAACCCTCAAACAGCTTGGCTTTTTTTTGCTCAATAACTTGTTGATTAAAATGGAATGCCGTACTGCTCATGGAGCCTTTGTGCTGCTCTCGTGGTCCGTATACATTAAAATAGCGAAAACCAACTATTGGGCTTTTTGTTTTTGTTAGTAAAGGACGAACATACTGGTCGAATTGAAACTTTGAATAAGCATACATATTGATAGGATGCTCGCAGCTACGATCAACACGAAAACCATGCTCGCCGCTTCCGTAAACTGAAGCGGAAGACGCATACATAAATGCTGCATCTTTTGAGACACACCAATGCAATAAGCGCTTTGAATAAGCATAATTATTCATCATTACAAACTGCCCATCCCATTCGGTCGTCGCAGAACAGGCCCCCTGATGAAAAACCGCGCGTACTCCATTTAAAAATGTCGGCGATTCAATCTTTTCTATAAATTCCGCCTTATCCATATAATCAGCGATATCAAGATCAGCTATATTGTGCATTTTTCGGCCATTAACCAGATGATCAACCAACAATATATTGCGTTCGCCTCGATGATTTAATGCTCTAATAAGATTACTACCAATAAAGCCTGCGCCACCCGTAACAACAATCATTCTAGTCCCCTCGCTTTCTTAATCATCGCCGTTGTAGACTGGCCATCAACAAACTGTAAAATTTTTACTTCGCCACCTGCCTTAATGACGCAATCACCGCCGGCAACTTGCTCGGGACGATAATCTCCACCTTTAACAATGACATCCGGCAACAACTGGCAATACAGCCTTTCTGGTGTTTCTTCTTCAAATGAAACTACCCAGTCCACGCAAGCTAATGCCGCCAAAACCGTCATTCGCTCCTGCAAACCATTAATAGGCCGAGAATCTCCTTTGAGCTGCCTGACTGATGCATCCGAATTAACGGCCACTATCAAGCGGTCGCCCAATGCTTTCGCCTGCTCCAAGTAAGCTACATGACCGGCATGCAGCAGATCAAAACAACCGTTAGTCATGATTATCCGCTCGTCATTTGCTTTTGCCCTGCCGACAAGCTGAGCCAATTCATCCTCCGAAACGACGCCATATAATAAATCCCTGTCACTATGCATCGCCCGTGTTAATTCCTGCATAGATACAGTTGATGTACCAAGCTTTCCAACGACAATTCCTCCCGCCAAGTTGGCCAAATACATCGCATCATACAATGGCATATCAAGCGCCACACCCAGAGCCATCACGGCAATAACCGTGTCTCCGGCGCCGGTTACATCAAATACATCTTTGGCCTGCGCGGGCAATGAGTGAACCTGACTTTCCTGTATCAACGTCATGCCCGCCTCGCCGCGAGTCAATAAAAGCGTCGGAATTTGATGCTGATTTAATAGTGCCCGGCCTTTCCCAATTAATTTATCTTCATTCTCACAAACGCCAACCACAGCTTGCAATTCAGATAAGTTTGGCGTTATTACGTCTGCCTGAGCATAACACTGATAATCTACGCCTTTTGGATCGACCAAAACCTTAACACCAGCCCGCTTAGCCAGAATTATACAATCAGCAACATCAACCAATGTTCCTTTGCCGTAATCCGAAAAAACAACTGCATTGCTTTCGGGAAGATGACAAACCAACCTCGCCATCAAGGCATCCCTATCAAAATCAAGAGGGGTATCTTCGAAATCGAGCCGAATTAATTGCTGATGTTGGGCCAAGATGCGCAACTTACATATGCTGCGAATTCTCGGGGCAACAATAAAATCGCAGGCTACTCCTTCAACCTCCAGCAACCGTCTTAGTATCTCGCCCTCAGCATCATCGCCAACAACACCCAGCAAGGTAACTTTACCGCCTAATTTAGAAATATTTAGCGCGACATTTCCGGCTCCGCCTATACGATCTTCAATATTTTTGACCCGAACTACCGGCACGGGCGCTTCAGGAGAAATGCGGGCGGCTTGCCCGGACCAGTAACGATCCAGCATGACATCACCCATTACAATGATACGAGCCGAGCTAAACTCAGGTGCGGTCGCTAACATGTGTAGCCTCCTCAATCGCGCCACACCACCAGTGACCAATCAATATATGCGCCTCTTGAATTCTTGCTGTCACGTCTGAGGGAACAACAACCGAATGCGTAGCCAGATTGCTCAGTTCACCACCGTCACCCCCGGTTAACCCGATAATAGTCAAGCCTTTCAACCTTGCAGCTTCCGCCGCTCTTAATATATTCTTGCTGCGCCCTGAAGTGGAAATAGCTATCAGACAATCCTTTTCATTAGCAAGAGCCTCGATCTGACGGGAATAGATCGTTTCAAACTCAAAATCATTGGTGTGCGCTGTTAAAATTGAACTGTCTGTGGTCAACGCGATTGCAGCCAGAGCCTTCCGATTTTTTTCATATCTTACTACCAGCTCTGCCGCAATATGCTGACAATCAGCAGCACTACCACCATTGCCGCACAACAATATTTTCCCACCCTGTTTTAATGTTTTAATCAGCAACTCTCCGGCCGCTTCAATCATATCAGAGCAATCGGTTAACCGCTCCATCATGACCTTATGCTCCTCAAGCTCGGAAATAAATGTCTTCAAAATAATGCCCCTACTCAATGTCCTATTTCTATACTTCAGCCTGCATTTCCACACTGGATGCGGGAACGATGACATCAACTTTTTCAGGATGCTCCTTAAATTGCATTTGATGCAATCGGGCGTAAACTCCATTTTTTGCAATGAGTTCCTCATGAGAACCTCTTTCCACGATGCAGCCATGATCCATCACTAAAATTACATCGGCATTTTCAATAGTCGATAATCGGTGAGCTATAACCAAGGTCGTCCGGTTGCTCATTACTTTTTGCAACGCAGCCTGTATAAATCGCTCTGATTCTGTATCAAGCGCTGATGTTGCCTCATCCAATATCAATATAGGCGCATCTTTTAGCAATGCCCTGGCCAAGGCCAGCCTTTGCCTTTGCCCGCCAGACAACTTGACGCCATTCTCGCCTATTTCAGTATCTAACCCTTGTTCAAACTTACTAATAAATTCCATTGCGTAGGCATCTGTTGCAGCCGCTGTTATTTCATCTCTGCTTGCTGTCGCTAACGATCCGTAGGCTATATTGTTGGCTATCGTATCATTGAATAAAGTGACCTGCTGATTAACCAGCGCCAGCTGTTTCCTTAAGTGTGCTAGCTCATAGGCATTTATTTCAACGCCATCCAGCAATATCTCACCGGTATCATGAGGATAGAAACGTGATACCAAATTAGCGAGCGTGCTTTTACCTCCGCCAGAAGCCCCTACCAATGCAATAATCTGCCCCGGCTCAGCCTTAAAACTGATGTCTTTAAGTGCCAGCTCATTTGCGCCCGGATACTGAAATGACAGATTTTTAAATTCCAATGCTCCCTTGCATCTTTCGACCTGATAAGTGCCTGCATCCGGCTCACCCGGCTCATCCAAAATTTCAAATAACGATTCAGCCGCTACAATACCTTTTTGGATATCGCTGTTAGCATCACTTAAACTTCTGATAGGTTTAGGCAATAGAAACGCTGCCGTCAAGTAGCCTACAAACTCGCCAACACTGGATTGCTTCATAAAAAACAATGCCAAATACATTAAAAATGACAAGGCTATGGCGATAATAAACTGCATGATCGGATTGTGTATCGCCATTGTCGTAGCCAGCTTTAACGATTGCCGCCGATTAAACGAACTACTTTCTAAAAATCGCCGACGCTCATATTCTTCCCCGCCGTAACTGCGCACCACCCGATGTCCGCCCACCAATTCCGAGGTGATATGAGTCATATCACCTATGGATTCTTGAATTTTTTTGCTGATTCCTCGAAGACGCTTGCTGACATAACTGACCAGCACCACAATAATCGGCGTAATCGCGACAAAAACCAGCGACAACATCCAATTAGAATAAAACAAATAAATTAACAAGCCTATCGCAGTAAAGCCTTCGCGCACAAAAGTACGCACCGCATCCGTGACGGCCTGGGTAACCTGCCCCACATTATTGGTTATCCTTGAAATCATATAACCGCTGTTATTCGCGTCAAAATAAGCCGTTGGCAGTCGTGTATATTGATCGAAGATTTCACAACGCAGGGCATGCACAACATTGGTCGATACTTTGGCCAGAAAATAATTGCCCAAATAAGCACCAATACCATGCACTACAATCAATCCGCTAAACAATAACGGCAAATAATACATACCCTCCCGTGATTCAGTTTGCAGCGTGTCTACGATATGTTTGATCAACGCCGCAAATAAGGTCTGGGTGCCTGAATACATCAGAAAGCCGACGATACTGATGGCAAAAAGGCCACGGTGTGGCTTTAGGTAGACAAGTAGTCGCTTGTAAATGTCGAGGGAGTTCTTTTTCATTTTTTATTCCGTTTTTAGCCCAAGCGACGTTTTATTTGATTTAAACATAAATGAAATTTTAACAATGTTTTTTGAACGGGTATTGATAATTCGCCTGTCCATAGACTACCGCGCTGCAAATAATAACGCGTAAAGACTTTGGTGCTGACACCCCATTTATTCAAAAACATACGCGATCCGTTTGCTTTGAAGGTTAATTTTCCGGTTGATTTAGACATAAAATGATAAACGCGGCTTTTGCCCACGCCTTTGAAGTTTCGCACACCTACTTGCCACAGTTTCATCGCAAAATCAGGATCAGAATACATGCCTGGTGAAAACTCGGTACTATAACCACCGACCATATCCCACAACAACATCGGTACAACACAAGGCGGCCAAGTTGAACCCTGCCAATCTGCTTTTTCTAATTTTTCAAAGTTTTGTAATAGTCTGGTTTCTTCAAAATTGCGGGGATCGCTACCAAAATCAAATGGTGCAATCACACAATCATTTCCTGTTTCACGCGGCTCTATCATGGTGGCGGATAAAAAAAAGAACATTGAATTTTGTTTTTTAATTTCCTCAAAAAGCCAAAAATCCCAGTCAGGACAAGCATACATATCATCGTTAAAATAAACCAAATAATCCGTTGTGGCCAACGTTCGTGCTATATTCATGGCATAACAAATGCCAATATTGGTTTCGGAATAACTATAATCAAATTTATTTTGCTCCACCCATTCCCGTGAACCGTCATTACTCTCATTAAGATGAATAATGATTTGATGCTTAAAGCGTGAATTTTTCTGTAGACTAGCAATGCAGGTTTTTAAAAAATCTAAATTATTCCAACTTGGAATGACAATAGAAAACATTGTGTTTTCAATAGGTAACTGCGTACGGTGAAGAGAAATACTGGGTGCGTTTGGTAGAAAAAAAGGAGAATTCATAAATAAATTGTATTAGATGCGCTAGAAAAATTGCTTTGGCTTGTTTATTTTAATCTCAACCAAAACGATAATGATGTTTGACAAATTTATTGTGTAGCTGTCCACATCTTTTTATGGCCAAGCGCTTGGAGAATCATAACAAGCGACTTTTTAATTCTGTTGAATGGTCACTTTGTTTGTTAAACATTGATTCATTTGTTTTGTAACTCCATTAACTTTAGATATTTATAATAAGTCCCTTCGGCATTAGAGATTGAAAGCATCAAGCCTTGATGCCCGTCCAAAAAAGCAGCCTTAATCCAATAGGTGCGAATAAAAGTCCAAAGTCCTTTAAAAAAAGCTTTGCTTATGGATGCCCGAACTCCTTTTTCATAGAGCATTTGAGCCCCTAAAGACGAATAACTATTCATTTTACGCAAAATTTCTTCCAAATTTACAGCCGTATCATGTAGAAATGGCGAGATCAACCGACCCACTTTCCCTTCAACTATAATTTTTTCATGCACAACAGCATCAGAAAAATGCCCCGCATTACGACGGAACAGCCTAAGGACATAGTCAGGCCACCAGCCGCCATGTCGCATTTGCCTGCCGCAATAGCTGGAAAGACGTGGAATTTCATAGCCGTGGAATTTATTTTGTTTCAGGGCTTGTTCGATTTCGGCCCGTAATTCCGCCGTTACAATCTCATCAGCATCGATGGATAAAACCCAGTCACCGGTTGCTTTATCCAGCGCTCGTTGTTTCTGAACGCCAAAGCCGGGCCAATCTGTTTCATAAACCTTATCGGTATATTGACGACAGATAGATACCGTATCATCTTGACTGCCTGAATCCAGAACGATAATTTCATCCGCCCATGAAACCGATTCCAGGCATCGCCCAATATGAGACGCTTCATTTTTCGTAATAATTATTACACTGAGCATTGTTTATTAAGATTTATTTGAATAACCGAGAATGCGGACAGGTTAACAAGCCCGTTTCCGTTTGTATAAAAATTGAACACATTATCAATGCCTGATAATGAATTTTACTCAGGAATAGGGAAGCACCCTACTCCCAAGAAAATTCTCCATTTTTTCTTATCCCGTGCATAGACATGCCGAATTGAGCAATCTCTTGTTCACGCCATGCCTTTTGTTGCCGGACTCTTCTTATTTTCTTTAGTTTCCGTTCCAACCAGCTCTGTTGCAACAAACGGTAATTATAGCGATAGCCCAATCCATCTTTCTCGGACAGGCCTCGCTCATGTTTCATCGCCGACTGTGTAATCGAGCCATAATGATGTAACCAGGATCCGCCAGTCATACCAACAGGGATACCGGCTTTATCCGCCTCGTGAAAAAACATCGTATCTTCATAACCCAATAACTTAGGGATTGGCTGGAAATAACCGATTTCCAGCCATACTGATTTATGCACAGCGAGACAAACCGCATGTCGATCGCCAATTCGAAGGGCG
The DNA here is from genome assembly GCA_041661895.1 of Methylobacter sp. Classification (GTDB taxonomy): domain Bacteria; phylum Pseudomonadota; class Gammaproteobacteria; order Methylococcales; family Methylomonadaceae; genus Methylobacter_A. Next base: position 7,286 of record JBAZTN010000113.1, read on the forward strand.
TTTTTCATTTTAGCTGAGGACTCGATAGCAAACGCATCGAAATCATAGTCAAGAGGCCCCTCAATAAGTGCCGGCGAGATAATTTTCAGACCATTCTGTTCGGCGGCGTTAATCATATTCTCAATCCAACCATGCGATACCAGCACATCGTTGTTCATGATGATTGTCCACTCCGCCTGTAACGCTAAAGCACCTTGATTCCATGCCACGCCGCAGCCCAAATTAGACTTATTAAAAATACGTCCACCTAACGGCAGTGATTCAAGATAGCTGCGTGTCTCATCGAGAGATCCATTATCCACCACCACCAATCGATTAAGGTCAACTCCGTGCTTAATCATGCTATCCACGCACTGACGGGTGTATTCAACTTGATTGTAACAAGCGAAGCTGATTGAGTAGTCTATTCGATTCATGTTGATTTTAAATTTGGATTGAATTGCCTAGATACGAGGAAAATGCTGAGCATTAAGCCTCATATTCTAGTTACCCTTACGCGAACGAGCATAATCAATAAATTCAGCTATGTTGTCCGAGCATAATTTATCGACAATTTGCCTTATTTCTTCTTCCGGCCACTCCCACCACGAAGACGCCAGCAAAGCCAACCTTGTTGGCTCATCAAATCGCCAGCGTACCCTCCGCGCTGGATTACCTGCCATTACGGCATAAGGCTCTACATCACGACTAATCACAGCGCCGCTTGCGATGACGGCACCATGCCCAATGGTAACACCAGACAAGATAGTACAGTTTGAACAAAGCCATACATCACTACCAATCACCACGTCCCCTCGACTGCCAGATGGATTTTTAATGTGCCTGGCTTCAGGAAAAAATTCTGGGAACGGGTAACTGCTAACCCAGCTTATACAATGCTGCCCTCCTAAAAATATTTGAGCGTTTCCCGCAATCGAACAATATGAACCTATGCGTAATGTAGTGCCCTCATCCAAATCATGCACCACAGGCATTCCGTAAGTGCCGACACCAAGCTCATATTTCGGATAACGTTTACGAAACTTGGCTTGTTGTCGATCTGAATCGTGTAATTCTGATCGCCCTAACAGGCGTCTCCAAGTTTTTCGCAGGTATTGTTTAAGTTTTCTCATAATGTCTAACCAAGGGATTCATCATTGTCAGTACCTAGCCCTATTGATTTAGATCGTTGAAGCTCCACTGGATTAATGCTTTAAAAGCATGGACGCCAATTTTTCATGATGCCTTTTCCAGTCGATCACTACAATTGGTCTGAACGCTCTAGCGCTTGATTTACTGCTTCCTTAACTCGCTGGGGTGGCAATAAATCAAGACATCGACTTCGGCTTTGCTGATGTTTATCGCACCCTTCCAAATGACAGGGAACGCAATCAGCCTTACCCTGAATCAAGCTGACATTGTTAACATGCTGACTGCCTGTTTTATGAAAAGGATTTCTATCTTGATAATAATCGACAGGCCAAGGTGCCCATTTTACAGGATTGGTTGGCCCATAAAGAGCAATTACCGGAATTCCAGTTGCGGCAGCCAAGTGAGTGATGCCGGTATCAGGTCCGATATATAATTTTGCCTGAGCAATAATATAGGTCAACTGCGCCAACGAAACCTGGCCTGCCAGGTTGATCGTATCATCGGGAAGATTACGCTGAATGTTTGCGACATAATCAATTTCCTCTTTAGCATGTCCACCCGAAAGAACCAGCTTTAACCCTATTTCCTTGAGATAACGACCTATTTCTATCCAGCTCTCTACAGTCCATTGCTTGTATGTCCACTGTGGATGCGGGTGCAATACAGCATAGCCGGCATTATCAGCCAAAAAAGGGAATTGCTCTGTTAGCTGATGGACATTCCCGATTTGCGGCGGAACCAGTGAAAAGCTACGCGGAACATCAATCAAATCCAGTAACTTCAAGTGCTGCAAAACAGTATGGGTATTGTCGTTATCAAACTCTATCCATCGTTGAGTAAAAAAACGTTTCCACCAGCCTTTTTTATTTTTCGGCGGTATTGTGGCGATTCGCAATGGCGCTGCAAGTAATCCGTACAAAAAGGGTCGATCACCAGTCTGCGTTACGATGGCAAGATCATATCGCCTGAATAATTGTTTAAATAATTGCCGATAATCAGCCAACTTAGGATGGTTAGGCGTGGTGATAATATGACTAATGTCTGGATTGCCTTCAAGCATAGCAGCAGTATTGCTATACACTAAAACATCCATCTGGGCATCCGGATAAGCCAATCGCAACGAATGCAATAAAGGCGTAGTCAGCAACACATCACCGAGGTATTGCATTGCGATTACCAGAATTTTC
>JBAZTN010000114.1:0-9580 GCA_041661895.1 Methylobacter sp.
TCCTCTGTAGCACTATCGAGCTTAAACCACACCTCTCCTCCATATTCCTTTAATTTCCTCAAGCCATCCTGAACCCTGGACTGTCGCACCAAACTACCATTGGTAATCAACACAAAATTACTTTGCGGCAAAACCCCAACCTCTGTCGCAATCTTACCAATTAATGCCACAGCCTTATCGAAATCCTTTAAGCTGGTCGGCTCGCCATTGCCGGAAATAGCAATATCTTTAATAACCCGCTTATCTTCATCCACCTGAAAACGCTGATAGAAATCACCATTCAGCACATCATCAAGAAAAAACCTCAGCTCGCCTTCCAACAACTGAAAATCCAGGTCCGGCGCCGCACCGATTTTCAAATCAGGCACCTGGCAATAGATGCAGCGCCAGTTACAGGCATTATTGGTATTAAAATTGATGCCGATCGACAAACCGCCCGCTCGCCTGGATAGCACTGGGTAGACATACTTCAAACCGGCGATATCCCGGCTATGATTGCTTGTTGTTAATATTGATGCCATGAATATATTTAGACGCAACTCTGCTTTTAAGCATGTTAAACGATCATATCGCCAATAAAAAAGCCCCAGCTTTTATACTGGGGCTTTTGTCCGTCTGCACTAACTTAAGAATTATTTAATTAAAATCAACTCTAACTTATTTTAACCAGCACTTCGCCACGCCCCATTTCTGACATATCGCCGGCATAACGCTGCACCCGGTTAAATGCCGCAGAGCTATCAGCAAACCTGGAATTAAGCTTTTTAAATGATGCAAACAGTATGGGTAAAAATGCCAAGGTGTGCGCACCGCAATCATTAAATCTTGCCGATGCCTGCGGTTGATTCCACAACAATAACGTACCTCGACGCATGGCAAAACCTAAATACCTGCCGGTCTGCCCCATTACCGCAATAGTACCTGCTGTCATTCTGGAACCGCAATAATCGCCGGCATTGCCCTCGATCAGGATATTTCCACGGCGCATATGATCACCGGCACGCTCACCCACATTGCCTTTAACCAGAATCGTTCCACCTTTCATGCCCATTTTGTTACCAGGCAAGGCTGCACCCAAAAAATCACCGGCATTACCGTTAATCTTTAGAAAACCTTTCTTCATTTCACAGGCCGCATAAAATCCGACATCACCTGATACTTCAATCTCGCCTGATTTCATGCCCAAACCAAGATAAGCACCCGCATCGCCTTCAACCGTTATGAGTCCGCCATCCAGTTCTTTGCCAATAAAATCAAGCTTGCCAAAGCTGTTCTTTATCACGATATTTTGCGCATCGGAACCAGCAATGGTGAACAACTCATCCACACGGATTTTGCGCTTACCATTCTGCAAGGTGAGTGCGGCAATTTCAGTGAGTTCCATATTAGCCAGTTTCTGGCAAACCAGCGGTGACATATCCACGCGCTGATCCGGCTTGTGTTTCAGCGTAAAGGTTAGAGCGCTCATGCCATAATCTCCTGTAAGTGAAAGTGGAACGGCCCCAGCTTGCCACCGTAGTTACCCGCACTAATGCGTTTGATGCCATTCGCCGCGCCTAAATCACAAACCGCCTGAATACCCACTCGCATGGCTTTATCAATATCTTCTTTGGTTAAACCGTCAATAACGATTTCCATGACCGATTCAATTTCCGGCGATAGATCGGTTTTGGTCATGCCTTTTAAAGTCGGACAGAAGGCATCATTGGTTGATGCACCTAACGCCGCATATTTTGAACCGACCTTGGAACCGGAGCGCACTACGCCGCCGGGGAAAGGCATAATCACATTGGGGATCTTACGCATTTCTTCAATCGCCGCCTCACAGGCCGCTAACGCTTGCGGTTGTGACTCAGCCAACACCAGAAAGTTGCCACCGCCAATTGCATCGACTTGCCCTGTAGTCGCTTCGGCTAAAAACTCCCCATCCATGACAGGAATACGCCAATAACGCTTGCCATCAATAAGCTTAGCCACCTGAAAGCCGTCGCCGAAATAACGCAGGTTTTTACCCAAGGCTATTCTGGTACCACCATCAATGCCCGCAAACAAGGCAGAGGTCGGCGATGTTAATACGCACTGACCAGCACGTGTTTCTAGCTGCTTGGCCAAGCCTTTGCCGCCCATCGCAAAAATCATGATGGAAACGCCGGGGCGTCCATCCGGGGTCTCGGAAGGATCAAGAACCCGCTCAATCCCACCCTCACAACCACAGGCAATCACCGAGGTTGCAAAACCAGTCATGGCTTGCGCCGAAATCATCGCCCACTTTTCATTTTGCGCCGTGATGATGGCACGCGTTGCTTTCATCGGGAAAGCTTCAGCAAAGGTTGAGTCTATAGCTACGCCATTAATGATCATGCCACGTCTCCTTTAAGCGGATGCACAGTCAAACTACCGCGTCCATCCTCTGTTATTTCATCATCACTGATTTTAAAGTTGTTAAGTTTCATGGTCAGGAACCGATCAAAATATTTCTGCAAATCCTTTTCTACCGATGCATCAAAGTCGGGTTTAACAACATGAGTCGTACCCCATTTGCTATAAACAACCTTGCCATCAACCACCACCAGATCACCGTCCTTGAACACATAATCCGGTTTCTCAAACATTTTCTGTCTGTCGGCGTTGTCGGTATAAACGGTAATATCCGCCCAGTTACCGGCGCTCAAGCCGCCGCGATCTTGCAAACCAATTAATCTGGCCGCACCGGCGCGAGTCATAATCGCAATTTCCTGCAAACTGTATTCACGATCAATCGATGCCAGAGTCGTCATTTTTTGCGCCTCAGGATGAATCGTAGCCAGCACATCGTTACGGAAACTCTTATCCATCAGCAAGCGTATCAAATGCGGATAGCTGGTAAATGGTGCACCATTGGGATGATCCGTGGTCAGGAATATGCGCCACGGGTCATCGACCAGCAAGAAGGTTTCCAGTCCGATCGCCCACTGCAGCGCATTGACAAAGTTCTTATCCTTGTATTTGAACGGCACAACGCCACAGCCTGCATCACATTCAATATCCATGGTTACCCATTTATTCGGGCTGGCAAGTCTATGATTGGCATGTTGGCGCATGCTGTCGCCTGACGCAGTTACGGTCTGGCCAAACAGAATTTGCCCAACATCGATAGTGATGTTCTTGTTTTTGTTGACGGCTTCTGCAATCTGCGCCGCGCCCGATGAAAACTTGAAGTCACCTTCCGTGCCATAACTATGGAATTGGATATGGGTTAAATGCATCGGCAAGCCGCCTATGCCCTGGATGGTATCCAGTGTGGTATTCATGTTGCCGGGCACACCCAGATTACAGCCGTGCACATGCAGAGGATGAGTAACGCCCAGCTCTTTAATGGCTGTCGCCAATACCCGCAGAATTTCGCGCGGGGTTACGCCGTAATGGCTGTTTTGCTCATCCAGGTCCAGTTTGCGCTGGTTAAATTTGAACGCACTGATTCCACCGGGATTAACCACTTTAACGCCGATAGCTTTAGCAGCTTGCATGGTAAAAGCGACATAATCATTAATCGCTTTCTGGTCTTTTTTGGCCGTCAACATGCGCAGCAAATAATCATCACTGCCCATCAAAACATAACCGCCCTTATCCAGAATCGGAATATCGGCCATTTCCATATGTGCCTGACGCGCGTTAATAGGCAATACCGCCGGTTCAAAACCTGCGGTATAACCCATTTCCGCGTAACGATAACCGGTCACAAAAGTACTGGGCATGGCATGCCCGCAGCCGGAACGGGTAATATCGGTACGTGCGACAGGATCGGCGCGGTGATCTTCCGGCAACAAGGTTCTGGCGATATTGCCTTTACCGCCACCGATATGCGTATGCATATCAATCGCGCCAGACATCACCACCTTGCCTTTTAGATCGTATTCCTTATCAATTTTAAAATCGCCGACTGGCTTGTTGACGATGCGTCCGTCCTGAATGTAAATATCCTGTTTCGCGCCATCAATCCCACTTGCAGGATCATAGACAGCTCCACCTGTTAACTTTATCAGCATACTATTCTTCCGAGTTACATGGATGTAATGAGTGCAGAAATTGCAGGAGCAATTTTCTGCCTACAAAGCTTGTTCAATGGCATTCAGCACGTCAAACGTACTGGGCAGTCCGGATTCGCGTAATTTTTTCAACCGTATCGCGACCACATTATCCATACGATAAGCATGACCGGCATGATCAATACCCGGCGTACCGACCGGAATAAACACATCCGGCTCTTTGGCAAACGTCATCCCGGAGCGACCCACCACAATGGTCGGCAAAGCTGTTACCGGCGGTACGGCTTTAGTATTAAACGCCTGCACCCAGACCAAAGCATCCGCTTCGCCATTGGCCAGCAAGAAATTGGTATCATTCAAATAGGGATCGTATTCAGGAAATCCGCTGGAAAAACGGGTGCGCGCCGGGTAACCGGTCGTCCAACCGCAAACCTGATTAGCCGTCTGATCGCCCTCTTTACCGCCTAACGGCAAACCGGAACTGCGGGTATTCTGATTATTAATATCTTTAACCATTTCAGAAATGGTCTGCACCGTCAATTCAGCCTGACTGTAAGCCAAAGCGCCAGCCGCCCAGGTTACTACGCTATAGCTTGCCGCTTTTAATTTATCGGCAATACCCTGTAAATCAGCAACTGCAATGCCGCCGACTGAATCGACCCGGATCAGATTGCCTTTAACCAACGCCCTTAATACCGCGACAACATCCGGCAAATCTTCATTTGCACATTCAAAAACCTGCGCTTTTTGGCCGCTAGGCGAAGTGGAAGCGTTACCGGAAGGCGCTTTGCCTAAATAGATAACTTCACGCTTGCTGGTATCGTCCAGAAACATGGACTCTTTATTCCATAGATAACGCTCAAAAAAGCGCGGCGAAAAGCCTTCCAGATCAACACCAACCACCAGTAACAAATCGCAACGGTTTTTAACTTCCGCCAAGGTGGTATTCATCCAGCCGGAATCCTGCAACGCCAGAAAGTTATTCCGTGCGCCGGTAAAATTCATGTTATCAATTACCGCGCCGCTACGGTCAGCCAATGCCAGCAACGCCCGCATTCCGTTGACATCTGTTGCGCAGCCGCCGATAATCGGCAGATTAGTGTCCTTTAACAATGCAGCAGCTTTTGCCACCGCCACATCCAGACTTACTTCCTTACCATCAACTCTCGGACTGATATCGGTAATGGCCTGTTCAAAAGCAGGCGTATTAACCGTACAGCCGTTTTCAGTCACCTTAAGCGATACACCGTCAACCTTGATTATCAGGTCATCGGTTCCAATACCGCAAAAAGGACTAGGTACTTCAGTTATCTCAGTCACACGCTATCCCCTTGTTAATCTTTTTATTGTCATCCACACTTGCTCGACCGATCACTTCCAGCCTGCAAGCCATCCCAGTCACGAACAAGGCCATATAAATAGCTCTACCCAACTGATTTTGTGGCGATATTCTAACCCGAATTGAAAGCACTGTCTCAATAAACACCGCCTGGATTTCATCGAGTTTCTTGCCACATCCAGATCAAGCAGCTATCTGCTGCATACGCACAATGAATTGCCCCATGTTATTTGACATACCAAATAGATCATTCGACGCACTGTTATCTTAATAATTAGTTATTCGCACAATCGTATGGCGAATTTTTCTTCGATTCAACTCATCAACGCAGCGGGGTCAGCGGCGTATTGTCAAAAAAATGACTACAATGCGATGTTCCCCAGAATTCTCAAGCCTGAATTCAAGTAAGTACATTTTTAAACCTCAGATAAAAAGTTGCGTTAAAATGGCCGATATAATTGAAACTACCGGCCATTTTTTATGTTTAAAAAAATACTCCCAGCTCTGGTAACTGCCTGCCTATTAAGCGCCTGCATCACTAGCCCTACAGGTAGAAGCCAATTTGTTTTCATGCCCGAGGCTCAGATTGATCAAATGGGCTTACAGGCTTTTGATAACCTGAAAAAACAAAAAACTATCAGCAATAACAGCAAATACAATCAGGTTGCAAGCTGTATTGCCGGGGCAATTACCCGGGAAACAGGCGGCAACTGGGAAGTTGTCGTCTTTGAAGATGCCACACCTAACGCGTTTGCCTTGCCCGGCAATAAAATCGGCATACATACCGGAATGCTCGCACTGGTCGATAACCAGGATCAATTGGCTGCAGTCATCGGCCACGAAATCGGCCACGTCCTCGCCAAACACAGCAATGAACGCGCCTCACAGGAAATGGCGGTTAGTTCGGGCATGAGCATCATTCAGGCGGTCAGCGCACCGCAAACCGCTTTAGGCCAAACAGCGCTCGGTCTACTGGGTGTGGGTGCGCAATACGGCATACTGATGCCTTACAGCCGCGTCCATGAAAGCGAAGCCGACATGATCGGCGTGGATTTAATGGCGAGAGCCGGTTTTGATCCAAGACAAAGTATCGACTTGTGGCAAAAAATGGAACGGGCATCACAAGGTCAGCAACCCATAGAATTCATGTCCACTCACCCTTCGCATGCCACACGCATTCAGGACTTGGAAAATCACATGCCGCAAGCTATGGGGCTATTCCAGCAAGCTCAATCACAGGGTAAACAACCGCGTTGTAACTAATTGATGACTCCAAATTTAAAAGACTTACATCCCTACCCGTTCGAGAAGCTAGCGCAACTCAAGCAAGGCATCGTTCCGCCAGCCAGCAAGTCGCATATCGCGCTCTCTATGGGCGAACCGACTCATGCCACGCCGCATTTAATCCAGGAAGCGCTGCTAACCCATTTGCATGGTTTGGCTAACTACCCGACCACTAAAGGCATACCCGAACTCAGGCAGGCGATAGCCGGATGGATCAGCCGTCGCTTTCAGATACCGGCTGATGCTGTTAATCCTGAAACCCAGGTTCTACCAGTCAACGGCACACGGGAAGCGTTGTTTTCCTTTGCCCAATGTCTTATCGATACGACTTGCGCCGCGCCTGTTCCCGACAGGCTTGCGGCATACACACCATCCCTGGCGATACCGCGCCCGGTCGTCATCATGCCGAACCCGTTTTACCAGATTTATGAAGGCGCGGCCCTGCTGGCGGGAGCTGAGCCCTATTTTCTGAACACGCTGGAAGACTCCGGTTACTTGCCGGATTTTGATGCGGTGCCGGATGAGATATGGCAACGCTGCCAGCTGATTTACATCTGCTCTCCCGGCAACCCGACCGGCTCGGTGATCGATCAAGCCAGCCATGAAAAGCTGCTCAAGCTGGCGGAAAAGCATGACTTCGTAATTGCCTCCGACGAGTGCTATACCGAAATCTATGACGACGAAAGCAACCCGCCGCCGGGTTTGCTGCAAACCGCCTATGGCATGGGCAACACAGCATTCAAACGCTGCGTCATTTTCCACAGCTTGTCCAAACGCTCCAACGCGCCGGGTTTACGCTCAGGCTTTGTCGCGGGTGATGCCGAGATATTGAAACATTATTTCCTGTATCGGACTTATCAAGGCTGCGCCATGTCCTTGCCTACCCAACACGCCAGCATTCAGGCTTGGAAGGATGAGCATCACGTTGTCGAAAACCGTCGCTTATACCGTGAAAAATTCGCGGCATTCATCGATATTCTTGGTGAAGTTTGCACCGTCGCAAAGCCGCCAGCCAGTTTCTATGTCTGGTTGAAAACGCCCATTTCAGATACCGAATTCACACAACGGCTTTTTGCTCAAGAAAACATCACCGTGCTGCCTGGCAGTTACTTGTCCCGTGATTACGGCGGCGTAAATCCAGGCCTTAACCATGTCAGAATTGCCTTGGTCGCGCCACTCGATGAATGCGTGGAAGCCGCCAATCGTATTAAAAATTTCCTTAACTCTTTATAAAAGAAATCATGTCACAATTAGAAAAAATCATTAACGACGCCTTTGAAAACCGTGCCGACATTTCACCTGCCAGCGTTTCTGCTGAAGTGCGTACAGCCGTTGAGGAAGCGATCAACTTATTGGACAGCGGCAAAGCCCGTGTCGCCGAAAAAACCAGCGGCGAATGGGTTGTTAACCAATGGCTGAAAAAAGCTGTATTGCTCTCATTCAGGATCAATGAAAACCGCGTCATCGAAGGCGGCAACAGCCGTTACTACGACAAGGTTGAAGCCAAATTCGGCACCTACTCACCAGACGACTTTGCAAAATCCGGTGTGCGCGTAGTGCCCAACGCCATCGTCCGTCACGGCGCTTACATTGCACCGGGCGCAGTCTTAATGCCCTCGTTCGTTAATATAGGCGGTTATGTAGACAGCGGCACCATGGTTGACACCTGGGCCAGCGTCGGCTCTTGCGCGCAAATCGGCAAGAACGTGCATCTTTCCGGCGGCGTCGGCATCGGCGGTGTTTTGGAACCCTTGCAGGCAGGCCCCACTATCATCGAAGACAACTGCTTTATCGGCGCACGCTCAGAAATCGTTGAAGGAGTTGTCGTTGAAGAAGGCTCGGTCATTTCAATGGGCGTTTACATTGGCCAAAGCACTAAAATCTACAATCGTATGACCGGCGAAATCACCTATGGCCGTATTCCGGCGGGTTCAGTTGTCGTTCCTGGTAACCTGCCTTCAGCAGACGGCAAGTACAGCTTGTACTGCGCGGTTATCATCAAGCAGGTTGATGAAAAAACCCGCAGCAAAACTGGCATTAATGAGTTGTTGAGGGATTAATTGTGTTGGGTGCTAAGCATTTGCGTTATGCACCCTTCGTCTATTCATCTCGCGGATGACTCAAACATTCCTTCCGTCATCACAACCGACACAACCCAATCACTACCAAACCATGATTAACAACGATGTATTACGCCGGGTACGCTACGCTTTAGAGCTAAAAGACCAGACCATGATCGAGATCTTTGCCTTAAGCGGTGTAGAAATAAGCCGAGACGAGTTACTCAAACTGCTCAAAAAAGACAATGAAGCCGATTACGTTCCACTTAACAATAAGCTGATGGAACAATTTCTAGACGGCCTGATTATCTATAGAAGAGGCAAGCAGGAGAATCCACCCGCGCAGGTAAAAAAACCGGAGCCGTTAACCAATAACGACATACTCAAAAAACTGAGAATCGCCCTGGAATTTAAAGAAGAGGACATGCTTAGTACATTGAAACTGGCTGACTTTGAACTGTCCAAAGGTGAACTCAGCTCTTTTTTCAGGCAAAAAGGCCATAAACATCACAGGGAATGTGGCGACCAGATTTTAAGGAATTTTTTACAAGGCCTAACCAGTCGTTTTAGAGAGCAGGACTGAACTGTTATTTTGCACACACTACCCCCCAATAACCTAACAAGGCCAATACCATGAGCGAACAAATTTCAAACGATGCCATCATTTACGCCATACTTTCTATAAATAGCGAAGTTGCCCTGCAACACGAATATTTGGATTCGCCCGACGTTCCCGAAGATGAGCGTGAAAACGAAGAAGAAATTCTGGCTGATTTGGAACAAGCCTTCATGGAATTTGTTGATCTTTATAAAAACCGCTGCAAAAAAAATAAAGAACTGCCCGACATTGAAGAATTATTAAGCAGCCAATT
>JBAZTN010000115.1:0-9528 GCA_041661895.1 Methylobacter sp.
ACGTTTTGCCGTAGGCGAGTGTACATTGGGGGCTATTCTTGTCGCCGTGAGCGGCCGGGGCGTATGTGCAATCTCCCTGAGCGATGACCCGCACACCTTGGCGCACGACTTACGAGACAAGTTTCCCGATGCCGAACTGATCAGCGGCGATAGCAAATTCGAACAACTCGTTGCGAAGGTCGTAAGCTACGTTGAAGTACCCTCCTTGGGACTCGATCTGCCGCTTGACGCGCGTGGCACGGCCTTTCAACAACAGGTGTGGCAGGCGCTGAGTGATATCCCGGCCGGTTCTACAGCCAGCTATACCGATATCGCCCGTCGAATCGGCGCACCCAAGTCGGTTCGGGCAGTGGCTAGAGCCTGCGCCGCCAACACCTTGGCAGTGGCTATTCCTTGCCATCGTGTTGTAGGAAATGACGGCGCGCTGTCGGGTTATCGCTGGGGCGTTGAACGCAAACGCGCACTACTCGAACGGGAAATGAGCGTATATTGATTTCTAATGCATTTTACTACCCACTAACAAAGGGGGATTCCAATGACTGAAATTCGCGGATGGGCCACGCACGGTCCCGGACAAAAACTTGAACCTTTCTCATACAATCCCGGACCGCTCGGATCCGAAGAGATTGAAATTGCCGTCGAATATTGCGGCCTTTGCCACTCTGATCTTTCGATCATCAATTTGAGCAAAGTAAACGATGCCATTGAACATCTGGCGGCGGGTAATGCACGTTGTCGTATCGTGCTTGATGCAGATTTTGTTTGATTGAATTGGCCTGATCGGTGACGTTTTTAGAGCTTTACATCTGACGTACTTTTTTATATTGATATGGAGAACAACCATGACTGAAACAAACCAACACCAAGATGTTAAAGATGCAGTCCATGCAGCGGTTAAATCTGGAGATGATGTTCATCAGCAAGTTAAGGATATAACCCTGAAAGCGCTGACGAAAGCGCGCCTGGATGTAGAAAATATCCAAAATGTGACGGAAGCAGTCGGCAAAGGCATTAATGAGGGCCTCGCTAGTCATGGTGAGCATGGCAAAGAGGTCTTTATGCAGGCAGCCACTGCATTGGATGATGCATTAGCGATTGCAGTAGAAGCATCATCATTGGCTATTGAAGAGGCAGCTTCCAGAGTTACTGAATATTCCGAACATGATCTTAATGATGCCATCAAAGATTTACAGGATAGAGAGGGGCTGTTTCTCAATACACTGGAGAAAGTAGCCAAAGGCAGCAATCAGGTTTTTATAGACATTGTCAGTGATTTTATTGCTCATTCGCGGCAAAGCGGAACGGCAGTTGGCGAACAAGCTTTAATTGCTCTGGCAGCACTGAAAGACTTGCCGAAGATAAGTACGAACATAATTGTTTCAAGTACGGTTGCCACAACTGCCACTTTAGCGCAGATAGCCAGCGGTATTTTACAGGGCATCGCCGAAAGCTTGCAGCCATCTCATTCCAAAAAATAAGGTTCGATAGCGCAGTATGTTATGGGAAATGTTAAACGCAGCCAGGGATCTGGGCAGGATTCATGATATTGCAACCGTATTAATCCGCTACGGATTTGGCAGCTTTGTTCGCGGCTTGGGAGTGGGCAAGGCATTGGAGCGTGCAGGCAAAGTACTGCATTGGCAGCAGGCGGAAGACTATGTAAATCTAGACACGCCGCAGCGTGTACGTCGTGTACTGGAAGATCTGGGGCCAACCTTCATTAAGTTAGGACAAATCCTTGCGACGCGTGTTGATTTATTCTCACCTCAATATATTGCCGAGTTTGAAAAACTTCAGGATCAGGCGCCACCCATACCCTTTGAAGAGTTGCTACCCCAACTTGAAGAAGATCTTGGCGGCAGTATTGATGAATTTTTTTCAGACGTCGAAAGACAAGCCCTTGCAGCGGCTTCGATTGCCCAGGTTCATAAGGCTACGCTCAAGGACGGAACGCCGGTCATTTTAAAAATTCGCAGACCCGGCCTGCGCAAAATCATTGAAGCCGATTTACGCCTATTGCATCGTATTATTGATATTGCCGAATCTGAATCACCGGAGATTCGCCGGTTTCACCCGAAAGAAGTCCTGCGTCAGTTTAACCAATCATTGCGCCGGGAACTCGATCTCGCCGCCGAATGCAGAAATGCAGAACGGATAGCCGCCAATTTGGCTGACGATCTCAATATCAGGATTCCTAATGTCTATTGGCAATGGACCTGTGAACGGCTCAATGTACAGGAGTATATTCAAGGCATTCAAGGCAGAGATCTTGCGGCTGTGGACAATGCGGGACTGGATAGAAAACTGCTGGCTGACCGCGGCACTCAGGCCGTCATTAAGATGATCATGGAAGACGGCTTTTTTCATGCCGACCCGCATGCCGGCAATGTATTTTATCTGGAGGACAATAAACTGGCATTTATCGATTTCGGTATGGTTGGACGCTTAACTGAAGAGCGCAGGGAGCAGGTTGTCGGTCTGTTGTACGGCATGACCAATCACCTTCCAACAAAAGTAGCCGAGATACTCGAAGACTGGTCAGACAATATTTATACCGATGAACAAGTGCTTACCATTGAGATAGAAGCCTTTGTCGATCAATATAGCTCGCTGGCGCTAAAGGATTTAAGTCTCACCGGGATGATGAGCGATCTGATGGCAATATTAAGAGATCATAAGTTGATACTGCCCGCCGATCTCGCCTTGTTAGTCAAAACTTATATAACCCTGGACGGTCTCGGCAGACATCTCAATCCGGAATTTAATACGCTGGTTTTTTCCGCTCCTTATGTCCAGAGAATCATGATGGAACGCTACAGACCGGAGGCTATCGCCAGACGGGGATGGCGTAACCTGGTTAGCGTCACCGATCTTTTATCAAGCTTGCCAAAAGACCTGCGCAAACTGTTGCGCGCCTCCAGAAAAGGCGCTATTCAGGTTGATATTACCGTCAGGCGTCTCGATCAGTATGTCAATCATATTGATAATGCCATTAGCCGGTTAACCATGGGCATAGTGACCGCCGCGCTCATTATCGGTTCTTCCATTATTATGACCGTAAAAGGCGGACCGGAAATATTCGGCTTACCTGCATTCGGTTTTCTGGGATACTCTTTTGCCACTATAGGAGGCATCTGGTTACTGCTTTCCATCTGGCAGAGCGGGAAATAACTATTACGGGTTATAAATGGCCTTTCAATTGCAATGTCTTTTGTTCAGCTTCTGATATTTTTCCAGTACAAAAATAACAATATTCAAGAGCTATGACCAAGATTTATATGATTTTTTATTAATTGTTACCGGTTGTCTTAAGCAACCAGTGATGATGAAATATTCATTCGCGATTGTCCGATTTTGGCACAACGCAGCAATTCCTCCCAGTGTGCTGAATCACTGGTCGGCAACTCAAAGACTGTTATGGCACCCCAGCGGCACGCAATGGCTGTTGTCGCTCGAATCCACCATAAGGTTCTAGCGGCCCGTCAGTCCACACCCTTACAGGTCCCGCGCCGCCTAAAAATGTACCAAGGACTGATGAACCAATTTCCTCATTTGTCGTAATCCGATTATTCCGTTATATATTTCATTTTTCAGTAATTTCCCATAAACACAGTGCAATAAGCCACGCTGTTGCACCCTACACCATTACACCTTACGGACTTTAAGACCTTTAAATATTTGCGACAGAACTGTTTAGCCAGCATGTCATGATTTCTCAACAACTGCTCAAACGGGGCCAATATCTTTGATTCAGGCAATTAATGCTATTCACCCAATAGGTATTCTTACTAATTGTACAAATGATTAATTTGTTCTACCTTTAAATCCGTGCAATATCGAAAGCATATAAATGCTTAAAAAATACTTAAAAAAGGTAAACAATTAAAAAAACAATGTTCACAATAAAGTAAACAAATAATTTACCGAAAGGCCAAGCAACACTTAATTTATGGGCTAAAGGTAAGTTTTTAGTAAATAAAAATTGGGAGTTTGCTATGAAAACAAACAATCTTATTTTTGGTGCCGTAATGAGCACCATTCTTGCCGTAGGCGTAGGGGGTCAAGCTATGGCCCTGGATATTGGGGAGGAGGACTACAATCTAAAACTGTTGGGCAAATATGGATTCTTCGACAAGATATCCAACCCGCCGCGGATGGCCTGTGTGACCTGCCATGATCCGGCTACGGGCGGGACAGGCAGCGTTTCCGGTGTCAACCTGCATCAAGTGGCGATCACCGGCGCCAACCCGCACACGGTCGGCAGCCTCAAGCCACCCACCAATCTCTATGCGGCTTTGATCAAGCCGTTCGCTCCATGCGGCCGTGGTGGCCTTGGAGCCAACAACAAATGCGGCGGCAATTTTTGGGACGGCCGTGCTGAGGGCCGTCCCGACGTCGTTGGCTTTCCCGGAGCACTATTCCCCGACGGGGCCACAAGGCACATCGGTGAAGAAGTCTTTTATACTACCAACGGTGCACAACTTCAAAACGTCTCACAATACGCCGATTACTTCGGTCCTACAGCCGATCAGGCGTTGAATCCCATGCCGAACATCGTCGAGCAGAATATCGAGAGAAAAGCCGTGTGTGAGCATGTCAAGTCGGCGAAGTACGCCGAACTTTACGAGTTGGCCTGGGGCGTTCCCATCGACTGCAGCGAAGACGAGGTCACAGTGCAGGCCGCGGATGTTACCTCCTTGGGGGCTCCCTCGGAAAAGGCGTACGACATCAGCTTCAAAAGATACATCCTGGCCATCTGCGCGTGGCAGCATTCCAAAGAACTCAATTCGTTCAGCTCCAAGCGCGATAAAGCGCTTCAACGAGAGCTTGACGGAACAGATCCAGACCCCACGCCAGGAAAGTTCCCTCTCGTGGGTTTCACGCCTAAGGAAAACTTGGGACATGACCTTTTCTACAACACTCGCCCTAATCCATTTGGCAATCCCGCCAATCCTCTGAACCAACCGCCGAGACCGGACCTGCCGGTAACGAACTGTTCGTTTTGCCACTTGACTGATTTGTCAAAGCCTGATGGCACGGGATTGCTCGAACGATATTCCGACGACGCCTATCACAATATCGGTACGCCTGCGAATCCTGAGTTACCCGCAGCTCCTAATCCTGGTATCAGAGGGCATATTGGCAACATCGTCAATCCAGGGTTTTTCAAAGTGCCAACCATGCGCAATGTGGACAAGCGCAAAGGCAAGGGCTTCATAAAGGCGTACACGCACAACGGATATTTCAAGAGCCTGGAGAGCATCCTCCATTTCTACAACACTAGTGCCATTGCCAACCCTGCTGCCGCGGGTAATCAATTTGATACGGCCAATTCATTCGGGGTCGTGAAATGTGAGAGTTTGGGCATCCAGCAGGCAACAGAAAAGCAAGCATTAGCCAACAACTGCTGGCCCGCGCCGGAATGGCCCGGCGCCAGTGCCGTCCTCGTTGGGAACCTTCACTTGACCGCCGAGCAAGAAGCGGCGATCGTCGCCTATCTGAAGACGTTCACCGACACCGAGACTGTCAAGGCACCAGCTCCATACAAGTAATCGTTTCAGAGTCTTCTCACAAACCCCGCTTCGGCGGGGTTTGTGTTTATCTAAATCAAGGGGCGCAGTGCCGTAGAATAATGGTATGGGGACTCCTCCCCTTCCCAGCGGCATCGCGATGTGCCAAAGTGGAAAGACCCTGGTGCATAAATCCGCTAAATTTGGCCTAGTATAAGACCCATTAAGCCTGAAATGAGCCAATAGTCCGAAACCCACGTTAAATGAGCTTTTGTGATTCTGTTACATCAGGTCGAACGACGGGATGAACTGACCCCACAAGGAATCTAAGCAAGATTTCATCATCTCCGTTCATAAGTTCAAAGCGGCAGTCATAGAATATCCAATGATTCTTCCAATCCCGGATATTTATTCTGTGTTGCCAGATGTCACCAGCGGCATCCGAAAATTGGTTGTCCGTGGACGGAAGTGATGTCAGATCATAAAGGCGAGACAGAAACTTTGGTTACTCAAGAGAACCTGCCCAATTCATATTTTCACATACCAAATTAACCCATTCCATTAAGCAATAGCCATGATGTTAGATTTTAATGGTCAGCATCTCCCGCCAGTTGGTTGTGTAGGAAGGTGATTTAAACTGTTGTCGCATGTGCCAGCGCTGGCTGGCGATTTCGCTGGCATAACGGATACTTCTTTTACCATGAAGTCGATTGATGTTATCCAGAGTAGCCATTAGCTGATCTGATCGATTTGAACGTTCACCGGACTCAAACAGTGACATTTGCGCTACACCTGCCGGTAATAAATCAGGCAACAAAATACCGGCACGTTGGTAGCTAAAACCATTTTTAAAAATACGCTCCAGGCCGCGATGCGCCGCGTGAATCAATTGCACCGAATTGCTGGTCGGCAACTCAAAGACTATTGTGGCGCTGTTGGCGTATTGCTAATGCCGGGTATCAAAAGGACTGGTTTGAATAAAAACCGTCAATGCCTGTGTTGACAGGCGTTGATGGCGTAATTTTTCAGCGGAACGTGCAGCAAAATGGGTGACCGCTGCCCGCAGGTCGTCAAAGTCGGTTAATTTTCCGCCAAAACTTCTTGATGTGAGTATTTGCTTTTTCGCCGATGGTATTTCTTCTAATGCAATGCAGGGTGTGCCGCGTAACTCAAAGACAATGCGTTTTTAATGCCTGATGCTTGCAGTTTTTCGGGCCAGCGTCTTGAGATACCCCAAATGTCTTCCAATGCAATGGTTTCCAATATCGCATCGGTTGAAATCGGTTTACCGTCTAAGTGAGGCCGAAAAACCCGCTCACATGAGGCGTAAAAATTGTTGCAGTCGGCAATCGCGAACATGTTTACAGGGAATGAATGACTGCGCGACCACACCCCAGATATGCAGCCCCATGCCTTCGTTGATCTGCAAGGACTGAAAGTCTGGGTTTTCCGGCATTAACCACACGCCGTCGCCATTAATGACTAAACGCTTTACGGTCAATTCGCCATTGACGACCGCGATGACAATCGAACCGGATTGGGCTTCCAATGATCGATCTACCACCAGCATATCGCCATTATGAATCCCGGCTCCAATCATCGAGTGGCCTTGTACCCGGACAAAAAAGGTTGCCGCCGGATGACGAACGTATTGCTGGTTCAAGTCGATGGTGGCTTCCAGATGGTCATCCGCCGGCGAAGGAAAGCCAGCCGGTATTTTAGAAGCAAACAAAGGCAAGTCAACCAACGTTGGAAACTGACTTAATTCAAAGATGGGCAACTGCAAATTGTCAGCGGCCAGCCATTCCTTGTCGTATCGATTAAGCAACTGTTGCTGCTGTTTCTGAAGGGGTTTACTGTTCATATCGCGTGCAGTGATCTTGATGAGGATCAAGATGGTACACTAAAAATTGCAATTGTTCTCTTTTTGTTCTATATTTTTTCTCATTTCTAAAAAAGCAACCTTTTAAAAATTAACCCATGCCAAAAAAAATGCACCAGTGCTTGCACTGACATGGAAAAACCAATGATCATATCGCTCTGTTAATGGGCACTGAGAACTCTGTATGAACGATATTAGGGCAGACAAAAAAAAGGACATTATTTGTTATTGTAGTGGAACAACCAAGGAAAGAATTAAGGAGCTTATTGATAATAGAATCAACGACATAGAAATAATATCACGAAAAACAGGCGCCTGTTCAGGGTGCGGAGCTTGTGACACTTTAATACTGGAATTGATAGCCGAATATAGCTAATTATGGAGCTGTGCATCCAGATAACGCGTCCAGACTGATAATTAATACTGAGAAAGGGCCGTTAGTACGCTGGTTTGATGATAAAGGTTTTGGATTCATAAAGCCGAAAAAGGGGAAAGGTGATATTTTTATCCCTATTTCGGCATTAAAAGGCATGAATCGAAAACCTATTATTGGTGATGCAATTAGCTGGTTAACCATGGATATAGTGACAGCCGCACTTATTAGAAGTCTTAAGCCGAGGACATCAAAAGCTTATTGGAGCTGGTGGCCGCAGATCAATCCTGGTGTTAGATTGTCAGGAGACTAAATCCGAGCAATAATGCCGTGCTGGAAAAAGTTAAACGTAAACGCGCAAAAACTGTCTGCTGCTGGGCTGCAGCGAACAAAATGACTTAGCGTGCGTAAAATTTCGTTTCGTGTGTTATCCCCTTGTGCTTGGATAGGTTCATGCAAAGTTCACTGCCGTCAATGAAATCACTTTCCCTCTGGACTTACGTCATTAGCCTCGCGCTGTGGCTGTCCCTATGCTTTGGTGCGGAGGCCATTGTGATTGTGCTGAATATTCGCGATGTGGAAAAAGACTTGACGCAATACGGTGATGCCTATTCTGATCACCTCAACAAGGGAATCGTCAGCAGTGAAGCCATCCTGAAAGGATTCTCGGCCCTATTTGGTGTCGTTGGTAGCACAGCCTCGGACAAAGCCTCGCGTTATGCCAGGCAGGTCATTGAAACTAATCCTCAAATTTTTGCACTTGAAATCGTGCAAGTGGTAACAAAAAGTCAGCTTGCGAAACTTGTTGCCATGAAGAGAAGTAATGGCGTCCCTAATTTCTCCGTCAAATCATTCTCCTATGATTCCGACCGAAAATGGCAGGCGCTGGAAGAGAAGGATACCTACTACCCAATTGTGTTTATAGAGCCGATGCAGTCAGGCTCCGAAGAAGTTCTTGGGCTGGACATGGAAAGCGTTCCATTTTTGAAGCAGGCCATGACCGAATCTCTCCAGCGTCATGCGCCTGTTGCCAGCCATCCATTCAGACTGGTGGAGGGCAATCTGGCCTATGTCGTTTTTTGCCCGATCGCCCATACTTTCCAGGGCGATGACTCACCCCTGAAGCTCACCACTCAGAATAAATTGGTGGTGGAGATGGTAATAGATGCTGCCAAACTGGTAGATCCCGTAAAATTCCCGATTTTTAATGGGGGTACGGTGGTTGTTTACCACAAGGATTTCAGGCCGGACGACCCCAAAGGCCAGTTACTGGAAATGTCTGGAGCCCCCCGAAGCTCTATTGAAACCGCTCTTTTTCCCGCCTTTATGTACAAAAAATCTCTGGCTGCGATGGGAGAGCCCTTTTCCCTGATGGTGAAGCGACAGGTCGGCTGGTCTGATTTGAATCTGGGGCTGCTGGCGCTGATGACATTATTAACACTCATGTCATCGTTATTAATTGCAGCGTACTTGCGAGTACATCATCAGAGTCGAATCCTGCTGATCGAGAATCAAATGCGGCTGTGGCGACTCGCCAACCATGACGCCTTAACGGGGCTTCCTAACCGCATGCTGCTGATGGATCGGCTGAAGCAATTGCTGGCAAGGTCCCTACGTCAGAGAAAGCGCCTGGCCGTCATGTTCCTGGATCTTAATGATTTCAAGCAGGTCAATGACACCTACGGACATGAAGTTGGCGACCAATTGCTTAAATTTGTGGCTGAGCGCCTCCGCTCTGCGACCCGAGTGGAAGATACGGTGGC
>JBAZTN010000116.1:0-9498 GCA_041661895.1 Methylobacter sp.
GTTATGACAAGCTGGTACTGGCAACCGGTTCTTATCCGTTCGTGCCGCCTGTGCCGGGACATGACAGGGCGCAGTGTCTGGTTTATCGCACCATCGAAGATCTTGAAGCGATAGCTGCGGCGGCTAAAACCGGCAAAGTCGGCACCGTAGTCGGCGGCGGGTTGCTGGGACTGGAAGCCGCCAAAGCCTTGAAGGATTTGGGCCTGGAAACGCATGTAGTCGAATTTGCCCCGCGCTTGATGGCTGTGCAGCTGGATGAAGCGGGCGGCGCCATGCTGAAACACAAGATAGAAGAACTTGGCGTGGTTGTTCATACCGGAAAAAACACCAGCATGATTACTGACGGCGAGCAGTGCGTGAACAAAATGTGCTTTGCCGATGGCGAGGAGTTGGAAACGGATATCGTGCTGTTTTCGGCGGGGATTCGGCCGCGTGACGATATTGCCCGTGATTGCGGCCTTGAAGTCGGTTCGCGCGGCGGCATCGTGATCGATAACCAGTGTAAAACCTCGGATCCCGATATTTACGCGATTGGCGAATGCGCGCTGTGGAACGGCATGATTTACGGGCTGGTAGC
Organism: Methylobacter sp.; assembly: GCA_041661895.1. GTDB lineage: Bacteria > Pseudomonadota > Gammaproteobacteria > Methylococcales > Methylomonadaceae > Methylobacter_A. The sequence continues at coordinate 578 of JBAZTN010000116.1, forward strand.
TCCGGGTTACGCCATGGCGCGTACCGTGGTGGCTGATTTGGCGGGCGATTCAGCCAGCTTTACCGGTGCCGACATGAGCACCAAACTGAAGCTGATGGGGGTCGATGTCGCCAGTATCGGCGATGCGCATGCCAAAACGCAGGGGGCGATGGTTTACTCTTACCAAAATGGTGCGAGCGAAGTTTATAAACGCCTGGTGGTCAGTCAGGATAAAAAACAGTTGCTGGGCGCAGTGCTGGTCGGCGATGCCTCGGGTTACAGCACTTTATTGCAGTATTGCCTGAACGGTATTGAGTTGCCGGAAAACCCCGATGCGCTGATTTTACCGCACCGTTCCGATGCATCGGTCGGTCTGGGTCCGGATGCCTTGCCGGCTGCGGCACAAATATGTTCCTGTTATGACGTGTCCAAGGGCGCGATTTGTTCGGCGATTGAAGGCGGCTGCACCACGATGGGAGCCCTGAAAGCGGAAACCAAAGCGGCAACCGGCTGCGGCGGCTGTTCAGCCTTGCTTAAGTCAGTCATGGACTCGGAGCTGTCAAAACAGGGTTTTGAAATCAATACCGATATTTGCGAGCATTTTTCTTATACCCGGCAGGATCTTTATAACCTGATCATGGTCGACGAGATTAAAACCTTTGCCGAGTTGCTGGAAAAACACGGCAAAGGCAAAGGCTGCGAAATTTGCAAACCGACCGTCGGCAATATTCTGGCTTCATACTGGAATGAGCATATTCTGGAAAAAGACCATTTGGGGCTACAGGACACCAACGACACCTTTCTGGCCAATATGCAAAAAGACGGCACTTATTCGGTCGTGCCGCGCATCACCGGCGGCGAAATCAGCCCCGACATGCTGATTGCCTTGGGGCAGGTGGGCAAAAAATACAAGCTCTACACCAAAATTACCGGCGGTCAGCGGGTGGATATGTTCGGTGCACGGGTTGATCAATTGCCTCATATCTGGAAAGAATTGATCGATGCCGGTTTCGAGTCCGGTCACGCCTACGGCAAGTCACTGCGCACCGTTAAATCCTGTGTCGGCAGCACCTGGTGCCGCTATGGCGTCGATGACAGTGTCGGCCTGGCGATAGAGCTGGAAAACCGCTACAAGGGCTTGCGCTCCCCGCATAAAATCAAATTCGCCGTGTCTGGTTGCACCCGTGAATGCGCCGAAGCGCAGGGTAAGGATGTCGGAGTTATTGCCACGGAAAACGGCTGGAATCTTTACGTGTGCGGTAACGGCGGCATGAAGCCGCGGCACGCGGATTTATTCGCCACCGGCTTGGATAAGGAAACCTTGATTAAATACATCGACCGCTTTTTGAGTTTTTATGTGCGCACCGCAGGCCGCCTGCAACGCACCTCGGTATGGATGGAAAACATGGAAGGCGGCCTGGATTATCTGCGTTCAGTCATTATTGAAGACAAGCTGGGACTGGGTGAGCAATTAGAGCAACAAATGCGCTATGTGATCGACACCTATCAATGCGAATGGAAAACCACCATTGAGAATGAGTCAAAACTGAAACGTTTCCGTCATTTCATCAACAGCGATCAACCCGATGATAACGTGGTGTTTGTGGAAGAGCGCGGCCAGATCCGTCCCGCCGACGGGGAAGAACGGAAGCATTTTAAACTTGTCGAGGTAGCGTAATGGCCCAGTGGATAGATGTTTGCAGTATTGATGATTTGCAGCCTGATTCGGGCGTTTGCGCGCTGGTTGAAGGACGGCAAGTGGCTATTTTTTCGATTCCGGAACAGCTTGCAGCAAAAGTTTACGCTGTTGGCAATTACGATCCGTTCGGCAAGGCCAATGTATTATCGCGCGGGCTGTGCGGCGATATTAACGGCCAGCCAGTGGTCGCTTCGCCGTTATACAAACAGCATTTCAACCTGAATACCGGCGTTTGTCTGGAAGATGAAACGATAACAATACCCGCATACCCCGTTCGTATTGAAAACGGCAGCGTTCAAGTCAGCATTGTGGAGTTGGTCTATGAAGTATAACTATTACATTGCTGACGTTTTTACCCGGCAGATTTTCAACGGCGCCCAGATAGCGGTTTTTCCCAAAGCTGACGGCTTAAGCAGTCGGCAAATGAAGCAGGTGGCCAGGGAACTGAATTTAACGGAAACCGTCTTTGTATTTCATCAGGATAAAGATGCGACAAAAAGGCGGATGCGTATATTCACGCCCAAGGGCGAAATTGATTTTGCCGGGCATCCGGTTATCGCGGCCGCTTTTGTTCTGGCTTCCTGCGGCGATATCGCATTAAGCGGAAAATATACGCCGGTGGTTTTTGAGCAAAATGTTGGACCTATTAGCGCCAACATCACCAACGAAAACGGCAGCCCCGGTTTCATCCAGTTTACCGGTAAGGTTTCACCTATTGTTGATCGTTTCGCCCCGCCCGATGGTGAGCTGGCCAGTTTTCTTTCCATCGCCGAGGGGCAGATTGATCACAAGAAATTCAATACCCGTCTGGTTTCCTGCGGTTTCCCTTATCTGATTGTGCCGGTTTACAACTACGAAACGGTGAGGAAAGCGAGATTCAATTTTCAGGCCTGGAGCCAGTCGATCGCACCGCAAACCGCCGCCCAGGAAATTTTATTGTTCTCGGCCAAGACGCCTTTTCAGGACGCCGATTTTAACGCGCGACTGGTCGGGCCAAATATCGGCTTGCACGACGACCCGCCGGTAGGAACCGCCATGCCCGCTTTCGCCGCCTATTTATGCTCTTTCGAGCACATGCAGAAAGGTACCTACACGTTCGCGGTCGATAGGGGCGACGCCAACAATCGCCGCAGCGTGCTCAATCTGGAAATGGATCATAAGCGTGAAGATACATTGACCATCAGGGTAGGTGGTGACGCGGTCATGGTGGCGGAAGGGATTATGACCATTCCTGATATCTTATGAGACAGGGCCGTAGGCTGGGTAGAGCTACGCGAAACCCAGCTTTCGATGTCGGCCAATGCTGGGTTTCATTGCATTCAACCCAGCCTACTGGTATCACACGCTACTCCCAGGATTGATCAACAATAGCTGGAGGTGCGGCCCAATCCGGCGGATAAATTCCCCGTTTTACACATCGATGGAAAGACGAATACGGCCAATCCGCAACTTTTGCCACATAACCGTGTTTTACCGGATTGTAATGAATGTAATCGAAATGGCGTTGGTAATCGATGTCGTCCCGGATCAGATGCTCCCAATACCGGCGTTGCCATATGCCCCTTTCGTTTTTGCGTTGTCGACTGGCGGAAACACGCTCTCCCGAAACAATGTGCCGGGAAAAATGCGCTTTGATCAACCGCCAACGTAACGAAAAATCGTCATCGCCTTCGGGCAATCGCCATAAACAATGTAAATGTTCCGGTAACACCACGATCGCCTCGATCACAAAGGGGTGGCGTTGTTGCGTGTGCCTGAAAGCTTCGCGCAACGTATCGATATTGCGGAGCAATAAATCATTTTGTCCGCGTTCGGCAAGATTAACGGTGAAAAAATAAATGCCGCCTTGTAGACGGCTACGGATATAGGTTCTCATACCGTGAGTGTAGGCAAGATCTGGCGAACTCACAACTGAGAAATCTGTCCTATCCGTGTCGCCTAGAGGCGCCTACTTTTGGCATCCGTATTCTATTGAGCATACGCTGAATAGTTACTTATTTTACAGCTTTCCACATCCTCCTACGCTAACGCGACAAGCGAAATTACCTTGCACTATTATTGCTCGGCCAACTGCGCTGGCCAATTATTTACGCACTGTTTTAGAGCATAAAATTTTAGACGTAGACCGGAATAAGACCATCCAAGCATAACGCCAGCTCTTGCTGACGCTCGAATAGCCTTATTCCGGCCTACTGATTAAAGTCGGCATGCAGTTTGCTGTTGAATTGCAAACAGCCTGATTTGATGGCATTCAATCATGAGGAACATCGGATGAAACAACGTTTGGTCGTCATCGGTAACGGCATGGCGGGCATGAGAACTGTTGAGGAGCTGTTATCGGCAGTGCCCGATAAATACGACATTACGGTGTTCGGTGCCGAACCCTACGGTAACTATAACCGAATCATGCTGTCCTCGGTGCTGTGCGGCGATAAAACTATAGAGGATATTGTCATCAACAATCGCCAGTGGTATATCGACAATGGCATAACGCTGCATGCGGGTGAAGGCAAAGCCGTGGTGTATATAGACCGGAAAAAAAGGGATGTCTATGCGCATGACGGCACGGTTGCCGGATATGATCGCCTGCTGATAGCTACGGGTTCCAAACCCGTCATACCGCCCATTCCGGGCAATGATTTGCAGGGCGTAATCAGTTTTCGTGACATTTTCGATGTCAACAAAATGCTGACCTACAGCCGCAGTCATAAAAAAGCCGTGGTGCTGGGAGGCGGCCTGCTGGGATTGGAAGCCGCTAACGGCCTGGCTTTAAGAGGTATGGATGTAACTGTTATCCATAACAATGAAGTACTGCTTAACCGGCAAATGGACAGGCCTGCAGGAAAACTATTGCAAACAGAACTGGAGCAGCGTGGCCTGAAATTTAGGATGGCAGCCAACGTAAAGCAATTGTTGGGTGATGAAAATGGACATATCACGGGGGCAGAATTCGAAGACGGCGGCGAACTGGAATGTGATCTGTTTGTTATGGCAATCGGTGTGCGTCCCAATATGGCGCTGGCCCAGCAAGCGGGGATTTATTGCGAGCGTGGTATCGTCGTCAATGATACCCTGCAAAGTTATGACCCCAGCATTTATGCCGTAGGCGAATGTATCCAGCATCGCGGTTCTACCTTCGGCCTGGTCGCGCCGTTGTTTGAGCAGGCGAAAGTCTGCGCCAATCACCTCAGCGCTCACGGTGCGGCGGAATATGTCACCTTGCCGGCTGCGACCAAGCTTAAGGTGACGGGCATCAACCTGTTTTCGGTCGGCGATTTTCAAGGTGATGAACACAGTGAAAGCATCTATTTTACCGATCCCGCTTTGGGTATTTACAAGAAGCTGGTGATTAAAGCCAACAAGCTGATTGGCGCGGTGCTTTACGGTGATACTGCGGATGGGGTGTGGTATCAGGAATTGCTGGAGCAGGAAGCAAACATTTCTGATATAAGAGATGTACTGGTTTTTGGTAAGGCTTATACGTAATGCGGGCGCAATAGCTAGTGTACTGGCCCGCATTGGCTTCCTTGCTTATCGCCGTCCGTTACCGCCGGCAAATTTTATTTGTAAGGCATGTAATGAGTTGACGCACTCGGGTGTTGACTGAATGTTAGGATTATCATGGCATTCTTTATTTTGATCATGGGCTTCTTTAGAGTTGGCCGCATACCAGGCAACGGATTTTTCTACTTTAGCGTCTGTATTGGTGCTTTCAGCATTGGTAACTTTAAAGGAGGCTACAGTAACTATAGCCATAACAACAACGAGCATTATTAAGTTATTTTTTTTCATTGTATTTCTCCGATAGTTGGATTCATTGGACAAATTTCATAACAAGCTGATTTATGAGCCGCTGAAAGTCTACTTAATAACTCAGCCGTAGAAAATGTGACTGATTGCCGCGCGGCGAATTGTCGCTACACAGCTTGCACGTTATTTTTTCTGTTACGCTTCACCATATTTTGTACTTAAACATCATGAGCGACATCATACAAACCACTTGTCCATACTGCGGCGTAGGCTGTGGCATTAGTGCTAAAGTCGATGAGCAAAGCCGCCAAGTCAAAATCAGCGGCGATGCCACGCATCCGGCTAATTTCGGTCGTCTTTGCTCCAAAGGCTCTGCGCTTGGCGAAACGGTTGAACTCAAAGGCAGGTTGCTGCAGCCCAGGATCTATGGGCGTGATGCCGGCTGGGCGGAGGCGCTTGATCTGGTCGCCGATTCCTTTGTCAGCACGATCGAAAAATACGGGGCCGATGCCGTGGCGATTTATGGCTCGGGGCAACTGTTGACTGAAGACTATTATGTCGCCAACAAGCTGATGAAAGGTTTCATCGGCAGCGGCAATATGGATACCAACAGCCGCCTGTGCATGTCTTCGTCAGTGGCCGGGCATAAACGCGCTTTCGGCTCTGATACCGTGCCGGGCTGTTATGCGGATTACGAACAGGCCGACATGATCGTGCTGATCGGCTCGAATGCCGCATGGTGCCATCCGGTCAGTTTTCAACGGATACGTGCGGCAAAAGAAGCCAATCCCGCGTTAAAAATCGTTGTCATCGATCCTCGACACACCGCCAGTTGCGACATCGCCGATTTGCATCTGCCGCTGGCGAGCGGCAGCGACGCCAGCCTGTTCAATGGCTTGCTGCATTTTCTGAGCGAACAAGACGCGCTGGATTCGGCTTATATCGACGCGCACACCGAAGGCTTTGCGCTAGCGCTGAATGTCGCCAATGTCGATGTTGATCAGGTTGCCGCTTTTTGCCGGTTGGACAAGGATGATCTGCAGCGCTTTTATCAGTGGTTCGCCGGTCACGAAAAGGTCATGAGCCTGTACAGTCAGGGCGTTAACCAGTCTTCATCCGGTACCGACAAGGTCAATGCCATTATCAACTGTCATCTGGCTACCGGCAGAATCGGCAGGCCGGGGATGGGGCCATTTTCTCTGACAGGACAACCGAACGCGATGGGCGGGCGCGAAGTTGGCGGCTTGTCGCACCAGCTGGCCGCGCATATGGATTTTTCCAGTACAGATGACATTGATCGGGTCGCACGGTTTTGGAACACCCAAAACATTGCTCAAAAGCCGGGTTATCCAGCCATTGAACTGTTCGACGCCATCTATGACGGCAAAGTCAAAGCCGTGTGGATTATGGGCACTAACCCCGTGGTCAGTTTGCCTGATGCCGATAAAGTCAAACTGGCCTTGCAGGGCTGTGAGTTTGTAGTGGTGTCCGATTGCATAGCCGATACCGATACCACAGCCTTGGCGCATGTATTGTTGCCCGCGCAGGGCTGGAGCGAAAAAGACGGTACGGTAACCAATTCCGAGCGGCGCATTTCAAGGCAGCGAGCTTTATTCAAACCGGCGGGCGATGCCAAACCCGACTGGTGGATCATTACTCAGGTGGCGCGGCGCATGGGTTTTGAGCAGGCGTTTCATTACCAGAGCCCGGTAGAGATTTTCCGCGAGCACGCGGCGCTCTCAGGCTTCGAAAACAACGGCCTGCGGGATTTTGACATATCCGCTTTTGCGAAAATTAGCCCGCTAGATTATGACGACTTCCAGCCGGTTCAATGGCCGGTCAATCAGGCCTATCCGCAGGGCAGGGCGCGGTTTTTTGAAGACGGGCAATTCTTTACCGGATCAGGCAAAGCCCAATTTATAGCCGTAACCCCCAGCCTGCCGGCCAATCTGCCGGATAAAGACTATCCGCTGGTATTGAATACAGGCCGCCTGCGCGACCAGTGGCATACCATGACTCGCACCGCCATCGCGGCAAAATTAAATCAGCACAAGCCCGAGCCGTTTGTCGAAGTGCATCCTGCTGATGCGGCGCAATACGGATTACTGCCCGATAGCTTGGCAAGCATTGAAAGCACATTGGGTTCAATGATTGCGCGGGTGCAGATTACCGACAGCCAGCAGCAGGGCAGTCTCTTTGTCCCCATGCACTGGACCGATCAATATGCGAGCCGTGGTCGTATGGGCGCGTTAGTCAATGCTGTGGTTGACCCGATTTCCAAGCAGCCGGAAAGCAAGCACACGCCCGTTCGCATCAAAGCCTATCAACCCGTCTGGCAGGGTTTTATTCTGTCTCGGCGCGAACTGGCGATTGACGTGCCTGAATACTGGGTAAAAATCAAGGGCGAACAATTCTATCGTTATGAACTGGCCGGTGAAACCCTGCCCGAAAACTGGCAGGCCTGGGCAAGGAAAAATTTGTGTAACACGGAAGGCGGCAATCCCCAATGGCAGGAATATCAAGACGCCGGGCTAGGTAATTATCGGGCGGCGCGACTGGTCGATAATCAACTGGAGAGCGTGGTTTTTATTGCTGTCGAGTCTCAGTTGCCTGAGCGCAACTGGTTGACCGGCCTGTTTGTAAAAGCGGCATTGGAGAAACAGGAAAGAATCGCGCTGCTAACTGGCATGCCGCCTTTAGGTGCTGCTGATGTGGGACCCATCGTCTGCGCCTGCTTTAATGTCGGCGCAAAAACCATACAAACAGCGATCAGGGAAAAAGGGCTGAAAACCCATCAGGAAGTAGGGCAGTGCCTTAAGGCCGGAACCAATTGCGGTTCCTGTGTGCCGGAGATCAAGGCGTTGTTATAGGCAGATGAAGCAGCAGGGTATGCAGCGCATTCCCTGCCTGATTCATAGTGCAATTGGATTATTCAACCAGAAAATCACGCATCATGCCCATGTCTTCATGTTCGAGATTATGGCAGTGATACATAAACAAGCCTTTAAAATCCTGGAACGGTTTGATGAGGCGAACCCGTTCGCCGGGCATGACCAGTACAGTGTCTTTCAGGCCGCTGTCGATAAAGCCCTCGCGCACGGTGGCGTAATTATCCTCCATGCCGCCATCGATGCTGCGGCTGATAATTTGAAACTGTTGCCCGTGTAAATGGATAGGATGCGCCATGGCCATCATCGCGCCCATGCCTCCACCCATTCCCATCATGCCATGATCTTCACCTTCACCTTTTTGATCGTTGTCACCATGCTTCATACCTCCCATCATGCCCATGCCCATCATGCCATGACTTTCACCTTCACCTTTCTGATCGTTATCACCATGCTTCATACCTCCCATCATACCCATGCCCATCTTGCCATGACCTTCACCTTCATTTTTCTGATCATCGTCACCATGCTTCATTCCGCCCATCATACCCATACCGCCGTGACCGCCGTGGGCATGGAAAATTTCCATGAGTTGTATGGTGTTT
>JBAZTN010000117.1:0-9444 GCA_041661895.1 Methylobacter sp.
GTGGCTCACATCATCCCAATGACTCGACGCGATTTCGGAAAGCCTGCATTTTCACTCCGCACAAAACGCTGCGTAAAAACACATGCACTATCGCTTCTGGGGACTACTCGACTCCTGTCTCGCAGCGGCCGCATTAGAACAACTAATAGTACTAATTAGGATTAGTTATGCTAGAATTTACTCACCTTAGCAATTAACTTGAATCTTTCTTATGCAAAAGCCCATAATCGTTACGTGCAATATTTTCCAAGATTCTGGTATTTGAATCTCCTACTGTCAACTATCTCATTCAAGTTTCCGAAAATAGAGACATTCCACAACAAAATTGACGTTTGAACAAGGTATTTTAAATTTGCGAGAGTTGCGGCGCAGCAAGTGCGATAAATTGCTAACATTGTTGTCATATCTGCTGCGAGGTGTCAGCAGCGTGGCTGTACCAGTAGCTATGGCGTTGACAGCCTGCGTGCCGCCGAGCGTAGCGCAGTTTGATGAATCCTATGCGGCGGCTCCGGCCGACCATGCCGTTTATTGGCATGATTATCAGACCACAACCGGCACACAGCAGTCCGCCATATCCAGCCGTCCACCTGAAGATAACCTGATTGATACCAAGATAACCTACGACCTGCCTGCGCTGGTCGATCTTGCCCTTCATGCTAACCCGGAAACCAGGGTTAGCTGGGAGGAGGCGAAAGCTGCCGCTGCTCGGCTCGAAAGGAATCGCAGCACCTGGTATCCGACTTTGTCAGCCATGGCGTTCGGGCAATATTTCAAAACTAGCTTCCCCATCCCTGGAGGCGCGTTGGTTAGCACTGGTTACTCCTCGTTTGGCAGTTTGGATTTGGCATGGACACTGTTCGATTTCGGGCGCAGGGAGGCCTTGGTCGATGCGGGCGCACAGCGCTTAACCGCCGCTAATTTTGCCTTCAACCGCAAGCATCAGGAAATTGCCTATCGGGTTGCAACCAGTTTTTTTGCCTATCAGGCTACCCTGGCCAAGGTAACGGCGGCGCAGCAAACATTTGAGGCCGCAAGTGCCAACTCTGCTTCGGTTCAAGCGAAACTCGACAAAGGTCTGGCTACACGACCCGATTTGTTACTGGCGATTCAGGAGCAGGCTAAAGCCAGTTACGACCTCCAGGATGCACGGAGCTCGGTGATTCAGGCACATGCCGATCTGACTTCGAGCCTCGGTATTTCGCCTTCTTATTCGCTGCAACTGATAGATTTAAGCAAGCTGCCGTTACCTGCAGGACTTGTACAGTCTGTCGAAAAAATTGTCGATCAGGCATTGGAGCAACGTCCCGATCTGATGGCGCGGCTTGCGGAATTGCGTGCACGCGAAGCGGAAGTGAAGAAGGCCAGGGCCGAATTCTGGCCCAAGTTTTCCCTGGGAGGCAGTGTGGGTAATCAATACTGGGGAAATGTGCACACAAATCCACCCGGTAATGAGCGTTATTCGGCAAGTAATATGGTCGGTACAGCGATGCTGACTATGGAATGGACCTTGTTCGATGGCTTTGAACGCAGCAATGCTGTGCATGAAGCAGAGGCAAGGAAAGAGGCTTCCAGAGCCCAACTTGAGGCTTTGCGTCTGGAAATCATGCGCGATATCTGGAAAGCTTATGCCGATACCAAAACTACGTTGGAAAAACGAGAGTTTGCGTTAGCCTTGTTGAAAGCTGCCGAAGAATCTTATGCAGCCACACAAGAATCTTATACCCACGGCTTTTCCACGGTGATAGAGCTGTTGTCCGCGCAAAAGGATTTGGCTCGCGCTCGTTATACCGAAATCGACAGCCGCGCCACCTTACTACAATCAGCAGCAACCCTGGTTTATGCGGCCGGAGGGCAGAGCAGGGGGGATTTGAATACGGACAGCGAAGCGTTTGGCCGTAGTCTCCCATAGTGAAGGGGTATGCTGTGCGTTGATAATTCTATATCCGTAGCTTCTGCAAGTATTGACGTGAGGGAACGAACACTGCCAAGGGGAGGCGGCGATACTGGGCCTGAATCCAAATACTTTGCGATCGTGAATGCTGAAGCTAAGTATGGCTCGAAGTAGCGCATAGCTTAAATCAGCTCAAAATAACGATATAGTTATTTTACGATATATAGTAAATATGTCTGGCTGTAATCATGCGTTTTCAATATTGCCAAATTTTCAACCCAATGAATTTATTGAGGTTGTTTTATTTGACTTAGAATTGGCATGAGGCTTGCCGTTGACAGGGTAATATCCTGTTTTTGCGACTACGAGGAGACGACTGCAAAGCCATGACAATCGACAAAAATACCCGAGCGGCCTGGCAACATTAAACCATGACAGTCTTAGTGCTCAGGTTGGCAAGCACACGCTGACTGTCGGGGGTGAAAGAAATAATTCCGGATGCCGAACATTGGCCGCGCTTTATGAGCAATAGCTCGGAACAGATTGAAGACATGGTGGCTATGGTGAAGTGCAATAATCACCATCCATCCTGTTTGCAGGCATGGAAGGCTCCAGAATGCCGGTCGTCATTGCGCATGAAGAAGGGCGTGCAAAGTTTGCTACAGACCCTGCGGTGGCCCTTGAGACATGAGTTTTTCTAAAAAGAAGGAATGATGGCACCGATCTATCGAAATATTCTTATCGCATCGATTCTGATCGTTATCTTTATTGCTATACCCGATGTAATATTCGGGTTATTGATTGAATTCGGTCATCTTTTGGTCGAGTTTTCTCATGCCTTGTTTGAGGTAATTGAGACCGCTCTTGATCACCTCATCGAACACTTTTTTCATACTGACCTCCATCAAACTCAGATCATTGTATTTTATATAATTGTATCTGTTGCGCTCTATATATTCTATCGACTGTACCGCGCATTGCCTCGTATTTTCCTTTATGTCAAAGACTATCTAATTGTCGCCTGGGAGCAGGAAAAAACAAGCAGTTCTATTTGGTGGCAAGGGCAGTCTTTATTCAAAAAAATCAAACTGGTTGTAATCTGTATTGTGGCTATCACCTGCTACATTTTATTTGGTTTTTAACTGCTGCAGAGGTCTTTGTTTGCAAAACGGCTTTCAAATTTTGCACTATTCAGCGCCGTTTTTCGAGTCAAGAAAAACAGTGTATTAATTAAAAACAATAAAATAGCGATTAACAACTGGCAACCTTTTGTCAGTTAGGCCGCAACCTCATATTCCTCACATAAGTAAACCCTTAATTTATGCGGTATATTAAATTCACGTTTAGTTGTTTCAACGCAGAACTTTTGATGTTTAAGAACGTTGTTATGCGATAATAAATTAATAAAATTAATAAATGCCTTATGGCTAATAAATAAGGAAACACTATGTTCTCATTGCAAACCATCTTCGGTAAAGGCGATAAATTTTATGGCTTACTTGAAGCCAGTGCCGAATCCGCGCGTTCGTCGACTAGGGCATTGATCGAGCTTCTAAGTACGCCAGCGACGCAACAATCATTGGATAAGTTTAAACAGGCGCGTCGCCGGGAAAAGGATTTATTCGCACAAATCAGTAAGGAATTAGTCAATACTTTTGTTACAGTGCTCGATCGTGAAGATATTGAAGCCCTTAACGGTGCCCTTTACAAGATTCCTAAAGTCGTGGAAAAGTTTGCGGAGCGGTATACGCAAGCCTTGGATCGTATTGGCGATGTGGATTTCGCCAGTCGTGCGGCGATGCTGGAACAAGCCTGCGAAGTCTTGGAACAAATGGTTGGGCAGTTACGTAAAGGCATGGATTTGGACGAGGTCAAAAAATTAAACGATCAGTTGCAAACTATTGAAGCCGAAGCTGATCGTCAGATACTTGAGTTGTATCGAGACGTCTATGCCAATGAAACCGATCCGATCCGCTACCTAGTAAAAATGGATTTGTTTGAAATACTCGAAAAAGCGATTGACCGTTGCCGTGATGCCGGTAATGTCATCTACCACATCGTCTTAAAAAATTCATAAAAGGGTTATCATGCTGACCTTGCTCTTGCTTGTCATTTTTGTAGCTCTGGTATTCGAGTTCATTAACGGGTTTCACGACACCGCGAACTCTATTGCTACGGTTGTTGCCACAAAAGTATTAACCCCAACGCAAGCGGTAATGCTCGCCGCAGTCACCAATCTAGTCGGTGCATTTTCGGGTACGGCAGTCGCCAAAACCATCTCGTCGGGATTAGTGGATACCGGCATGGTGAATATCACTTCCGAAGTCCTGATTTGCGCTTTGACCGGAGCGATTATATGGAACCTTATTACTTGGGCATTGGGGCTGCCGTCCTCTTCCAGTCATGCCTTGATCGGCGGCTTATGCGGTGCAGCGCTTGCAGCCGGGAACAATAATTTCGATGTGTTGATATGGTCAAAAACTGCGGCAGTCTGGACAGAAAACAAAGGGATATTGTGGAAAGTACTACTTCCCATGGTCAGTTCGCCGGTTGCCGGTTTTACCTTGGGTATCATTATCATGGGTAGCCTGATGGCTATTATCAGTGGCATGAATTCCGCGGGCGGGCTCATGGCGCGTATGGCACGTCCGAAATGGATTAATGTTGTGTTTGGGAAAGCTCAGCTTTTGTCAGCGGGTTATATGGGTTTTGCTCATGGCAGTAACGATGCGCAAAAAACCATGGGTATCATCGCTTTAGCAGTTTTTGCCGCTAACAGCGCCGGTACGCTTGATCAGTTGCCGCACTGGGCTGAATTTTTACGGCCGGATGGCGGAGAAAAAGACATCGATACCTGGATCGTCTTTGCTTGCGCTTTGATCATGGCACTTGGTACTGCGGTGGGCGGATGGCGTATTATCAGAACGCTCGGCCACAAAATGGTGAAATTACACCCGATAAACGGATTTGCAGCGGAAACCAGTTCAGCGACAATTCTGCTGGCCGCCGCCCATTTCGGTATGCCGGTTTCCACCACTCATAGTATATCAACAGCGATTATGGGCGTAGGTTTTGCCAAGAATCCTCACGCGCTAAAACTTTCCGTCATCGAACGGATTGTTTGGGCATGGGTTTTGACGATCCCGGCAGCGGGATTAGTATCCTGGGGTATGGTGAGTTTGTTGTTTCTGTTGCATTAGAGGAAGATAAGAGTTCTTGATAAAGTGCGGATCACCGGACTTTTTTCAAATATCTTACATGAGCAGATTTAAGAGACATTGCTCCGAAAAGGACAACATCATGATTACTGAATGTTTAACACGCTAAAGTCTGATTTTGGCCGGTTTCGTCTAATCGAAACAACAGTCAAACAACCATCCCGTTACCCAAGAATTCATACGGCGCCCGAGACAAAGGGCGCTCTACCTCCTGAAGACCTAGTCTAGGCCTTTCCGACGATCTGTACGGTACGGACGTGGTTTACCATGGCGAAGTGCAGGGGTTGGGCGCCGGTACCTGCAGAGTGTTCGGTTTGTAGCAGCCGGATAACGCTACCGGCAACTATATCCATATCGTCGAGGCGGGTGCCGGTACAGATTGGATTGCGGGCCGAGGAACTAAAGGCTAACCCGTTGCGTCCGGGACTGTCGGCGGTGATGCGGATCAATACCGGCAGCCCCGGCCGCTCGGTTCTGGAGCCTTTAACCACGACGCCTGCTACAGCCTATAAAACCGGTGTCTACGATCATCAGCTGGATGGGCGCTGAAGCGTTGATTCAGAAGATCGTTGAAAAGAATCGGCAGTCAAAAAAAGCCGGGGAGGCAGTTAAGTGAAATCATGCCGGGAGAGCTGCTCGATGAACCAGCGCAAGACTTTGCCTTTATCGGTTGTTTTCCATGCCATGTGGAGGGTCTCTGTCGGTATCGTGCTTTCTACCGGCAACGCAATAAGCAGACCTTGTTCCAACATGCCCTGAATCCGGTGAGCCGGTAAAAAACCGACGCCTAAACCCGAGCACAGAGCGTTTATTTTTTCCGTCACCGACGGCACGCTCAATACCGGACGCTTGCTGAGTACGCGATGGCTTTGTGGCGCCTGATTTCTGGATGAGTCCCTGACCACGATAAAACGGTGCTGCTCAATCAGTTGCCGGGAGAGCGGCAGCGATGCTTTGGTCAGTTCATGCCCCGGTGTAACGGCGAAAATCCATTCAATCTGCCGAATCTTTTGGTATTTAATGCCTTGGCTCGGGGTGGGTTCAGCGCCTGCGCCTATTACCAGATCAGCGCGATTACTGGTTATCGCTTCTTGTGCGCCGCCTAATACTTCCTCATAAATATTGATTTCGATATTTGGCAGTACCTCGTAAAACCTGGCTATTAACGGATAAATGAAATCAAAACTTAAAATAGAATCTATCGCGATATTGAAAACGGGTTCCCAGCCGCTATGGGTTTTCTTGGTGGTTATTGCCAGGCGTTCCGTTGCCTCCAGAATTCCCCGACCTTGTTCAAGCAATACTTTTCCGGCCTGGGTTAATACGGCTTTCCTGCCTTCCTTGCGAAACAGGACAACATCCAGATCCTGTTCCAGTTTCTGTATGGTATAAGAGATTGCCGAAGGAACCCGATACAATTCATTAGCCGCGGCGGCAAAACTGCCTTTCCGGTCAATTGCATCCAGTACTTCCAGCGCATCGAGGGTGATGGGATATTTCATGCTGTCTGTCGCGCTTTATTGTTCAAATATTTTGAATCTATTGAGCAAAATCTATCGCTTTTTATTATTTAAGGCAATCTTATAATGGACTCAAAGGTTCAAATCATTAAACATTTAGGAGGTTATTATGAAAAATTTAATCAAAAAAGCGGTTGTTTCTGACGCGGGTCTGGAATCCATTATATTGCGAGTTCCCATCGGTTTAATCCTGGCGGCGCATGGCAGCCAAAAATTATTCGGCTGGTTTGGCGGGTATGGTTTGGATGGAACAGGGCAATGGATGGCATCGGTGGGTTTAAATCCCGGTTTTTTCATGGCGTTATTGGCGGGCAGCGCCGAATTTTTTGGCGGTGTTGCGTTAATTCTGGGGTTGTTTACGCGTCCGGCGGCGGCGATTAACGCTGTTACGATGCTGGTTGCACTATTTTGGGTGCACTGGGGGAAGGGTTTTTTTCTGGATACGCATGGCATTGAATATGCGCTGGCTTTATTATCGGCAAACGTAGCGCTGATATTTATCGGCGGTGGAAAGTATTCGCTGGACGCTTTGATCGAGACAAATGTACTGGAGGCTAAAGATGAATAAGCAAACACGACAACTCGCGGCAGTTATAACCGGGCAAGACACCACCGATGGCGCCGCTGTCAAACTGAAACGTATCGTCAGTCAGCAGCAAAAAAATGCCTTTGATCCTTTTATCCTATTGGATGAGTTCGGTTCGGATGAGGCGGCTGACTATATCGGCGGTTTTCCCGAACACCCGCATCGCGGCTTTGAAACCGTGACGTATATGCTGAAAGGCGCGATGCTGCACCGCGATCATATGGGTAATGAAGGACATCTGAGGGCGGGCGATGTGCAATGGATGACGGCCGCTCACGGCATCATTCATTCAGAAATGCCGGAACAGGAAAACGGCTTGTTACACGGGTTTCAGCTATGGATTAACCTGCCCGCTAAAGAAAAAATGAAGCCGCCGCACTACCAGGAGTTTGCCGCCGAGAAGATTCCCCACGTTGCATTGGCTGACGGCGGTTACATCAAGATCATCGCCGGCGAATATGTGACCGAAACACAAAAAATATCCGGCCCGGTGACAGGTGTGACAACACAGCCGTTGTATTTCGATGTCTCGTTAAGTACCAAGCAACAGCTGGATATACCGATAGCCGAGCAACATACGGTCTTGGTCTATGTTTACAAAGGTGAGCTGGCTATCGGCGAATCGGACAAGATATTAAGGGCCGGGCAACTGGGGCAGTTAATTAACGGCGACAACATACGACTGGCAACACAGGATCAGGCGGCCCAATTTCTGGTATTAGCCGCGCTGCCGTTGAAAGAACCGGTTGTGCAATCAGGGCCGTTTGTAATGAACAGCAGCGAAGAAATCGAACAGGCGTTCCGTGATTACCGTAACGGCGTATTGACACAGTGAATCAGTTTTTATCCAACCAGACAAAGGAGATAACCATGCAGCAAAAGCCCGCAACAACCCGTGTAAAAATACACGATATTATCCAGGCGCGTTGGAGTCCCAGAGCTTTTGACCCTGACAGGCAGGTGAGCCATGATGATTTGATGGCGCTGCTGGAAGCCGCGCGCTGGGCGCCATCTTGCTTTAATGACCAGCCCTGGCGTTTTATCGTTTGCGACAAGGCCGCTGATGAAACCAGCTGGCAACATGCGTTTACAACGCTGGCTGAAAAAAACAGGTTATGGGCCAAGAACGCGCCGGTGTTGATGCTTGCCGTCGCAATGGAAAGTTTTAATCATAACGGCCATCCTAACCGCTGGTCGATGTATGACACCGGCGCTGCCAGTGTCAGCATGTGCTTGCAGGCTACTGCGTTGGGAATGTGCATACATCAAATGGGCGGCTTTGATGCTGAAAAAGCCCGTGAGGTTTTTAATCTTCCAGGCGATTACAGGCCGATGGCGATGATGGCTGTCGGCTATCAGGCTGATGTGGATGTGCTTGAGGATGATTTTAAGGAAAACGAATTAGCCGCACGTTCCCGCGCAGCACTGGATGAACGGTTTTATGCGGGGCAATGGGGCAGGGGAATTGAATGATTTGCTGACGACCCACCCATGGCGAATAGACGGTATTTATGGCTCTAAATCACAATGCATAATCTAACAAGGTAATCCCAACCCAGGCAAAGCCAATGGTTGTAATGATAAAGCTAATGGCTGAATAGGCTTTCCAAATGGCTTTCTCCCAAAAATCCGGATCAAATGCGGCAACAACGAATACACAAGGATTGGCAATCCCACCGATTACTACCAGCCAGCAGGCCGTGACGGATAACGGCACTTTGACGGCATAAAAACCCAGGCAAAACAAAGCCATTAAGGCAAAATCGATATGCGCTCTGATCAGGGTTTTATAATCGGTCAGGAATTCCCCATCAATCCCTTTAATGGGGAACCATCTTGCAAAAGTCATAAGCCATGCCGAAGCCAAAAGGGCGAACACCATAATCACGGCGCCAATTAATAATATTTCCATCGTATTTTCCAATTTCTTATTGATTATAAAAAATATACTGACCGGTCTGTATATTGACAGCGCAGTATACCGACCAGTATAGTCACAATCAACCTGTTTTCTGCTGCTTTCGCCCATGCCTTTAACTCTGCAAGAAAAAATTCTACAAGCCGCCTCAGAGCTGTTTTATAGCCAGGGCATCAGGGCGACCGGCGTCGATGCAATCGTCAAGGCGGCAAATACCACCAAAATGAGCCTTTATAAGTATTTCCCTTCCAAGGACGATTTGGTGGTTGCTTTCCTGTGCAAGCGGGATGAGGATTTTCGGACCTGGTTTG
>JBAZTN010000118.1:0-9408 GCA_041661895.1 Methylobacter sp.
CATAATCAGATGATGGATTATGCCATGCATACAGCAAAAAACTTACCCATTGGCTCAGGCGTCACCGAAGCCGCTTGTAAGACGCTGGTGAAGCAACGGCTTTGTGGTTCGGGTATGCGTTGGAAAGGCCAAGGGGCTAAAGTGATTTTATCTTTACGTGCCTTGGTTCAGTCCAAAGGAAGATGGCAACAGTTTTGGGATAAAATTGATCAATACGGTTCCCACGTTTACCTATAATTGACATTATATAAAATCAGCACCCCAATGGAAGTTAAGTAAATACTTAATTAATCTAATAGAAACAGAAATGAACGTAATTTAAAACTAAACATTCAAAAGTGGGTGGGAAAAGCCGAAACATGAAAGACCCGTGCCTGATTCTAACGTTAAGTATCCTATGGCCGATATCTGCGTAATATTTGATTTGGACGGTACGCTCGTTGATAGCGAAGGGCTATGCAACCAAGCGTTTCTTGATACACTTCCGAAGTTGAATGAATCTGTAGAGTCATTGACTCTGCGGTATCGTGGCAAAAAGCTTGCTCCCATCCTTGCTGATATCGAGAGTCGTCTTTGTCGGAAATTACCAGAAGCGTTTGAGCAGGATTATCGTCAGCGGGTTACTGAACTTTTTGCTAGCGAGTTGAAGCCCATGTCCGGCGTTATTGAAATGCTCGAAACTATAAATTTCCCGAAATGTATTGCCTCAAGCGGCCCGCTTTTGAAAATCCGTCAGGCACTTCAGGTTAGCGGTCTGGCATCTTACTTTGGCGACAATTTCTTCAGCGCATATGAGGTTGGCTCCTGGAAACCGGAACCGGGACTGTTTCAATATGCTGCGAATGCAATGGGTTTTACGCCAAGCCAATGTGTGGTTGTGGAAGATAGTGAAGTGGGAATCCAAGCTGCTACTGCAGCAGGAATGAAAGCTTTCCGGTATGTAAGAAATAGTGAAATCACACCTACAATCGGAAGCGAAGTGCCATTTAGTGATATGTTACAGCTCCCTCAATTGTTCGCTTGCTTTGTAGAAAACTAACTGTTTCTATTTGGCACTAGCTTGTGGTGCTCGTGTAAGGCTCGCTCGTATGGCAGAGGCATAGGTTCGTCCCACTCGTGATTCCGTCCCATCGGTGAGAATCGCGATAAGCGCGGCAAAAGGAGCCTGTTTGATGCGAGCAATCATATTGCGGCGCACGATAGTGCTTCGGTGAATGCGCACGAAGTCGACCGGGTCAAGACGCCGTTCAAGCGAGGAGAGGCTTTCCTGATAAAGGTAGTCTGCGCCTGCGACATGGATGCGCACATAGTCGCGTTCAGCCTGGAATCGGATGATATTTTCCAGCATGATGCGTACATATTCGCCTCGAACCTTAACCCAGAATACGCTGGTTTGCTTAGGTTGTCCGCCTAACGCACGCCTGAGCGAGGCAATGGTTTCCTGCAATTCGGCAACCCGGTCTGTCTGATGACGCGAGCCCGCAGCCGCTCGCGCCCGATCCATGGCCAAGCCAAAACGGCCTGGTTCGATGGGCTTGGTCACGTAATCGACGGCATTGGCTTCGAAGGCGCGCAATGCATGGTGGTCGAACGCGGTCACGAAAACGATAATGGGAGGTGTCGATCCAAGTTGCTCCAATACATCAAACCCACTACCACCTGGCATCTGGATGTCTAGGAGCAGAATGTCCGGCTGAACTTCTGCTGTCTTGCAGCACGCTTCGATCACATCTGCAGCTTCATCGATTCGTTCGACCCAGTCCAGCTTGCCAAGCAGACGGATGAGCCGGCGCCGGGCGAGCGGTTCATCATCAACCACAAGTACGTTCAAGCCAGTCATGCCAGCCTCCATGGCAGGATGATGCCGGCGCGGTAGCGGCCTGTGGCGATGGGGCCAGACGAAAACTGGCTATCCCCTTTGAAACGAACACGTAGACGCTCGGCAACGTTGCGCAGCCCAACTCCCATTCCAGGCGGACGGTTTTTTCCTGTATTAACCTGCGGCATGTCGTTTTCCACCGTGATGTGCAAATGGCCGGCTTCGCGGAAAGCCTTGAGTACAATTTCCACCTGGCCGGTAGTGGCTCCTACCCCATGCTTCATCGCATTCTCGATCAATGGCTGAAGAATCAGGCTGGGTACTAGTGCGCCTCGGACTTCTTCTGGTATGTCAATTTTGAAAGTCATGCGGTCAGAGAAGCGCTCATGTTCGATTTCCAGATATTCTTCTTGAAGCGCGAGTTCGTCAGCAAGCGGAACATCGCGCATCGGATCAAGCGAGAGCGTGGTGCGCATGAAACTCGAAAGGGAGAGCACCATGCGTTCGGCACGCGTGGCCGCGCCTTCCTCAATCAACCCTGCGATGGAATTGAGGGTGTTGAACAAAAAATGTGGGTTCACTTGATAACGTAGCGCGCGCATTTGCATTGTCAATGCTTCTTCACGTGCAATCGCTAAACTGCGCTCACGGTCACGCACCTCAAAATTATAAAGCAAGGCAATAAACAAACATGACCAGCCAAATAGAATCGATGCACTCTCAATCAGAATATACCCTGAGTATGTAGGGTCAAATTTAGCCGCATTTGGATATTGGCATAGCATGTAGCATAGAAAGTCAATGACACAAAAAACTGGAGCCACGACTGCTGTCATCAATACACTCAATAAAGCTTTATGCGTGAAAGTTAAATTTCTCATTCTGGCAAGCAATAATGCCATGGCATAAGTGATCATTGCGTCCGCTGTAAACCCTATGAGTCTGAAAGGAGCCGATTCTATGGGATTGATGTTGATAAAATAACTCAAAATGCTATCGGCAACAAACATACAAGCCCAGTAAGCCAAACAAAGGCGCAATGTCGCCTTCCGAACGATGGTGTCGAAATCCTTCATGCCGGACATGGCTGCCGTGTCATCTACCTTGTTCATGGGTGTATTTTACCTCGTCATCAGTAGTGGTGGAGTGCCCTTCGACCACAAAAAATAGCCATTCGTAGATTTTTTTGCCACTCGCCTGGCGGCATCATCCAGTGGCAGAAAAGGGATTAAGCGATGCTGGATAGTGGCTTTATAATTCGTTCAAGTCAAGTATACGTGGACGAACAACATGGCGGCACACAACAATCCAGATGATATCTCAATTTTTCCGGACCACGAACTGGTGCACCTCTGCCAGAAGCAGAGCCTGATGCTCAAGAGTTCATCGTATTGTTTACCGTCGAGACGCGGGAAGTTGATGATCCGCTCCCGATGCTGACAATGTGGCGTATCAAGAACAGACAATAATCTCTAAATAAGGAAAAGACACATGAAATATTTTTTATATGCCGGCATTGCTGCTGTGATTACAGCTATCTCAGGTTGCTCATCCATGGTGATTAAAGACGATGATATTGTGAAAAAAACAGCGTTTTCGCTAGGTTGGGAAAAAAACAGTTTCACCATTTCAGACCGCACTGATGATGGTGTGCAAACGACTTATGTTGCTACAACCAAGGCTGGAAAAAAGTATAACTGCAGTATAGACGGTTCATTCTCTTTTGGTACAGGGAGCATTATCAGCGACCCTATTTGCAACGAGGTAGGTAAACTGACTAACACCAAGTGTGATGCTTTGTCTAAAGCCGCCGGTAAGTGTTAAAACGTAACCGAACTGCATTATTGTGCCGGGGATGGTGAGTTAGGCATCACCGCCGGACTCTTACTCCTGATGGCTTGGCATCTAAATTTAGCATCGTTATAAATTTACATGGAGGAACAAATGATTCATTGGTTCACGTATAGAAGTACATTTCTGCTCTGCAACATTAAATTTAGACTAACGAGAAACGAGGATTACAAGTGAGATCGAATAAGAAAAAAGTGGCTTTTTCTGGACTAGTGCTGGTGGTGACATTGTCAGGTTGTGCGGGCGGTGCCAACGGTATTGACAGCGCACTTTTCAGCAACGCTGCCAAGGTTCATATCTTCACTCCAGAAGAACAAGCCAACATGACAGCTGACGGTGCAATCCCAACCATGGTTACACCATCAGAGATCAGGGAATATTATAAGAATGCGGGTAAGATCACCAAACCTACGGGAGCGGTGAACTACTGTGGTGCAGGTTTTTCATCACTGGTTCAGTCGCGCAGGAATGCAGCGCTTGCGGCTATTGATGGAGCTTGTGGCGGCAAAGATCAATACACAATTCGGCGTGAAGGTTCTGGCTATATTCAAGCGAGCCATGTCGGAAATGTGCGAATAGGAGGCGACTGTAATCGCCCCATGTCAATCTACTTCAGATGTAACGGGGCGCAGCCTAAACCAGAGATTAGACAGAAATAATATGAAGATTTTTGTCTTACTAATCTGCTTGCTTTTGTCAGCCTGCGTAGGCACAGATAGTTTGCAAAGCAACGGAGATTTTGGTGATCACTATGTTGTTACAGGCAAAAATTATGAACAAATATGGCATGCCGCAACGGTGGCCATGAGTACCGATATGAACATTGTAGAGAGCCATAAACCTTCTGGGATTATTAAATCCAAGGTCGTCAATGGAACTGCAGGAAAGGTGGTTGGGTTCTTTATTCAACCCACTGATGCAAATGCGCCTCGCTACAAAATCAACATCGTTAGCAAAAAGCCATTCCAATCAAACTATGACAGTGATGGTGAGCCAACAGTGTGGGAAGATTTTAAGCACGCACTGAAATAGACATCGCACGTTAAAGTACGCCTACACATCATAAGGAAATAACAAAATGCGTAAATCAATATTAGTAGTGACTACAGTATTAGCAACAATGATGGCCTCAAGCTTTGCATTTGGTGTTGAGTATATGGTGTGTGAACGTGGAGTTCCACCCAATAACACTGTACTTTTGTGTGATGGTCATAAAGAGGGTGAATCAACAACTTTGCGTGAACTTACAAAGGACGGTTGGAAAGTAAATCAAATGTCATCGGTGAACGCACTTTCATCAATTTATATTTATTTTCTGATGACTAAACAATAGGTAACTTATAGCAAAACGCTGAACTTGTGATAGTGCTTTATAAATTTCATCAGTAGGGTAATTTAAATGTATTTAATCAAAAGCCGGCTAAAAACCCTTTTCTGAAATAACTAAAAACCAAGTAGAAATTTATGCCCACAAAATACACGCATCTAAAACTGGCTACCTTTCTTCTCGTGCTCTTGCCTTGTGCTAGCCTTGCTACGCCTATAGGCATCGTTTTTGTCGAGGGTAACAAACCTTCTCGCGTGGTGTATGCTGCGGAATTTTTAAACATATATGACCACTCATCAAATTTAAACGCTTTAATGAACGCGCAAACAGACGCAGATTTCAAAAAACTGCAAAATGAACAAAAACAAGTAGAAATGCGCGTAATTGCAATCTACGAAAACAAAACCGCGCCTGAAAGCATTGATATGACTTTAGAGTTTCAATGTCATAAAGAAGCATATCGCATCAACCAAGCGCACGCCATGCTTCGTAATGCAACAGAAAAACGTACAAAGCAAGACTGGAAACCCTATACTTCTGGCAACTCTGCATTGCCAATAGCGGCGGCAAAAGTCGCTTGTGAGCATGAGCTGGTATCTAATGCTGCCAAGGAAGTGGCCGCAAGCAAAAACGGGCAAGATTTTAGCGCCTTTGATCAATTAGGCATTATCTATATTGGTGATTTAGACCGCCTGCAGGTGGTGGATACGGTATGGAAAACCATATTGGCTGATGGTACTCGCCCTGCTTACAAAGGCAAAACATTAACCGCCCAAGAAACAAAAGCATGGAATGATAAACTCGATAAAAAACTTGCTGAGGCAAAAAAACAAGCTGCTGACTATGAAGCGTTGGCTACCACCGAGCTTGGAAAAATGAAAGAAGAGCAAGAATTTAAAAAAGAAATCGCCGCAAACAATAAAAAGCATACCGATTTATTTGGTAGGGAATCCAAACAATATAAGCAACTTAAGTGGTTAGCTGGGAAAACTGAGAAAGACATCGTGCGCAAGGCTGGCGCACCCACTAATGTGATCGAGGCGGGCGATGCACGCTTTCTTACCTACTATAACGAATATTTTATACCTGGCGTTGGATATTACTTAGACAGTAATGGCAATGAAGTGTATGGCGGAACATCCGTTACTTGCGAACTTAAAATTGAATTGAGGCAACGTGGTTCAAAAGTGGATTTCAGGGCTGTTGATTATCAAATTGATGCGACTAACGGCGGCTGTCGAGATTTAAGCTGGTTTAATAGAGATACTAGGTAATATGAAAACAAAGCAATTGATAGCGCTTCTTTCGCTCACATTTTTCATACTGGCAATTTCTGGTTGCACTACTCAAGTATGGTACGAAGGTGTAAAACAAGGCGCAGAAAACAACTGCCGTAGTCAGCCACCAAGTGAAAGTGAGCGGTGCTTAGAAAATCTGAATAAAAAATCATATGAAGTATATGAAAAAGAACGCTCATACCAAGAGTCACCTTAGTCACTTAGCAAAGCCTAAACCATTAATCAATCTGGACGCTCAGTTGACGCGTACAGCCTCTTAAGTCAAAAGCTACAAGGACTTCCTTTGATGCCATGAAAATAAAATTATTTGCTATAAACATTACCTTTCTGATGATGGCCTTGCTCTCTGGGTGTGCTTCATTACCCAATTCAACAACTGAGAAAATCAACAATAACCATATTGAGTTTGCAATGACTCAACACAATACCGTTCCCGTTGTCTTTGAAAACGGACTCGGTGGAAGAATGGAAGGGTGGAAAAAAGTATTGTCAGAAATCTCAAAAGATACCACGACATTCGCATACAACCGACCTGGATACGGGGAAAGTGATTCCGTATCGACGCCCCGTGACGGTTCACACGTAGTGGATGAATTGAGGTCGCTGCTTCGAAGCAAAGACCTGACCCCACCGTACATTCTGGTGGGGCACTCACTGGGTGGTTTGTATATGCAGCTATTTGCTCGCCGTTATCCAGACGAGGTTAGTGCACTTATTCTTGTTGATTCAACTCACCCGAAGCAACTTGATGGTGATGGTGCTATTGAAAAACAGTCATTCTTGGTTCGAGGCCTTGTCTGGGCTTTGGTGACAGGTATGGCGAAAGAAGAGTTCAATTTACTTTCTCAAACTGGCGAACAAGTGCTCAGTCTCCCAACCTTGCAAGACAAACCAATATTCGTTCTTAGCGCATCCGAACCAATGAAAGAAAAATCAAAGTTGGCAGACGATGCTAACGAAAAACGTAAAGACATCGCCCGACTTTACCCAAACTCAAAACAAATATGGGTAGACAGTGGGCACGTCATTCCACTGGAGAAACCTGAGTCGGTTGTATCAGTTATCCGCGAGGTTTTAACGCTAAAGCATTGAGGGTGCCCTGAATTTTGGATAAACATCGGTTAATTACTGCTGAGGCATCCGCTCATCGAATTGAATAGTAAACCTATTTGAAATCAACAGGAATTGAAGAAATGCAAGCAAAGCTATCTACCCTATGGATATTCGTGATGTTTAACATGGCGTTTGCGGATATTGTCGGATTTTTAAATCCTGGAGCCCTTGAAGAAATGATGGCGATGAAACCAAATCAAGGTCTGTTATTGACGTTCTCAATACTGCTAGAAATTCCGATTGCCATGATTGTTCTTTCTCGGTTACTAAAATATAGGGCAAATCGTTTGGCAAACATTATCGCAGGGGTGATAACCATTTTTTGGGTCATAGGCGGCGGAAATACAAGTTTTTCTTACGTGTTTTTTGCGGCTATAGAAGTTTCGTCTGTGTTGTTTATTATCTGGTGTGCATGGAAGTGGACTGAATTGGAAGTCGATGACTAACATGCTCCTTAGCTTTACGTTAGCGCGGCAAGCGAAGCTTGACGCATCTTGCAGGTTGAAAGTCTCTGTCGGGCAAGGTCTAGCCAACCACCCGTATCGAGTGTTGCGTGTCCTGCGGAGCGTTGCAAGCGGTTTCGACTGCTGCAAAATGCGAACAAGGGAGGCGAAGCGTACACAGAGAACCACATAGGCCACATGGGATACGCACATCCCTGAAGCCAGGCCAGCATCGTTATAGCATAAATACAGTCGGCGACGTTGTTAACGTGACGGAAGCCAATATAAAGAAATCATCAAGGCAAGATTTCTGAGGGGCTGTCGGTGTCCAGGGCGTGGCATGTGTGGAGAGAAGCGGACAAGAACTTGCGAGACCCTTACAGCTCCCGACTCTGGGCAAGGTATGCGGATATTGAGCCACATCAGGGGAAACCCGGAAACAAGGTAAGCCGAAACCTAAATGCCAGTGTCAGCGGGTAAGCCTATCCTATATGGCCGTAAGCAGCTGGTCACGTTTGCATATGTCTGAGATACCCATAAAGAAAATGCCCAGTTATTCCTAACCCGGACAAGCCGGAACCAAAAAGGGTAAACTTAGCTCCCAAGCATTGTTTTACTTTGAGGCTTAGGCTATGACAACACTCCTAACCGAACGTTATAAGAATGATCTCCTTGGCGTCCTCTCCTGCTATGACCGAATTGTCATTACAGGTACCTTGCCCGGCGTTTGTTATGCTCGTGGCATGACGAGTTATCTCTATGCCCACCAGATCAAGGTCTTCGATTACGCCAAAGAATTTGCTGATCCTTTGCGCAACAAAATTCGTGAAAACGCACAGATGCTTGCCAAAGCTCATGGGGTAGCCATTGAGCATGTTAACAACGCACACTTGCGTAAAGAAGACCTCGTTTCGAAAGTCCTGGCGCAACGCGGCGATCATCCCGGCTTAGTGCATATTCTCTCAGCCATGGAAGCCTGTTCCGCTTACGAGCCCTGGCACGATAAGCAAACCCATAAAACTTACCTGCGCTCGACCCCTGGCAAATGCTTACATTATTATTTCTATTTTATGGATGCCGAGGTGGGGCTCTGCTACCTGCGCGTGCCGACTTGGTGCCCTTTCCGCTTGCAATTCTATTGCAACGGCCATTCCTGGCTGGCTCGTAAGCTCACTGCTGAGGGTATCGGCTACGTAACGGCAGACAACGCTTTTATTCGTATTGAAGATTTTGCACGGGCGCAACAACTGGCCGATGCGCTTCGACCCGACGATCTGCATCGACTCCTCGATGCTTACGCCAAGGTGTGTTGCCCAGTGCTCGAGATCTTTGCGCAGACTTATCATTGGAGCCTGATGCAAACCGAGTATTCGACCGATCTGGTGTTTACTTCCGAAGCCGCGCTAAAACCGATCTACGAACAGCTTTCCCGGCAAGCGGTCATCGCCGTCAAAGCCGAAACCGTATCGAGTTTCCTAGGTAAAAAAATAACCCCTCAGTTAGCCAAGGAAATCGGCAGTCGACTCTCTACTCGCTTCGAAGGCACCTGTATAAAAC
>JBAZTN010000119.1:0-3479 GCA_041661895.1 Methylobacter sp.
AAGGTCTTGCCTACTCCGGCTGGTCCCGCGCACAACACGGTTGTTCCTCCCGACTTGCCTTCAACAATATCATCCATCAGGACATCCATTTCGGCGGTCAGAATGTCAATCAAATCGATCTGTTCTTCGCGCAGAATCAGTTTTTGTTTTAATTCCGGTTGATAGCGATAGGGCGTAATGTCATTAACATGCACCCATAAATGATGATGCAATTCCAGATGAAACATCAGCAGATAGCAATGTACGGGCAGCTCAGTAAATAAACCTTTGGGGATTTCTGTTTGCGAGGCTTCAACTTCATTCTCGACCTTGCAGTCATAGCGATTGCTTTTAGCAGCCTTGCGCAAATACTTGGCAAGAATGTCGCCTTTGGCATCCACCGTTAATGCGCGCTCGCTGAGGATGCTTTCATCACACACCAGGCGCGCAGTCCCGCCTTCAGTAGACAAAACCACGACATCTTTACGCGCCCAGTCGGTGCTGCGATGCGATGCCGTGGGATCTTCTGCATAAAATCCGGTGCCTTTGCCGCAAAACTGTGCGCCGGACTGGCCGCACCATTCGAAATAACGTCCGGCGGCATCGTCATAAGTGCTGATAAGTTCTGGCGTTTCCTTAAGAAAACCTTTAGCCACAAAAATTTCGGTAATCGTTTTATTGGCAATGTCCCGGGCGCGGATAGTGACGGTTGAGATCGCCACTTTGCCTTTGGCATTGGCTTTGAGTTCCAGTGTGACGCGTCCGGTTTCTTCCTCTCCCGAAGGCGTAAAATCCAGGCGGGTGACCACATAGGCCATGGGCTTTCCGGCAACGTTGGCCTGGAATAACCAGCCGCGAATGGCGTTATTGATAAGATAACGGGCGATTGCCGGCAGCAGCATTTCCAGATCATCTTCTTCAAATTTGACCGCGTCATCGTTCATCGCTTTTTGCAGCGTTGAAAGCTGCGCGGCATGGCCTTGCATTTCAGCCCCGGCATTCGTGTAAAGAGCCTGCAAAAAACTTAGCTCAGTATCGGACAGTTGCTTGAACTGCACTTCGGCTTTATTGCCAAAACGCAGTTGATCTTTCAATGCCGACAGCCCCGGGAACTCATTAACCATTGCATCTACGTATTTGCGCTCAATCTGAAGTTTCATGGGTTATCCTTATCGATGAGTTGACACTAATGGGGGCGGGTAGGGAGGCTGCCCAACAGGGGTACATCTTTTAATGAAGCCATGAACAAGTTGATTCCATCCATGGTTCGACAGGCTCACCACGAACGGAATCAACACGAACCGTTCATCCTGAGCCTGTCGAAAGACTGGACTAGGGAAGGGCAATAATTAAACCTTAAATTGCACCTACTGCAGCTTCCTTAATCACCTCGATGGTGTTGTCTTCTGCCTCTGCAAATGAAACGAGCGGCGTTTTGGGGTTGTATGTTTTGGCGGCGGCATAAGCGATGGCGACTTTATCTTCGGCCGACTGGTTTTTTAGCTCGCCTTTTTCAATATACAATTCTTCGAGCAGTTCATTCCATACCAGGCCATCCTTGAAAGGAATCAGCTTGTAAGTCAGACCTTCTAGTTCAACCTGCAACCCTTTGCCGATATTTTCTACATAGATTAAGGCGATGCAGTCTTCTGCCATATCGGCTTTGTATTTTTCAACCAAAACGGGCAGCAAATCGAGCGTAGGCAGCAGGCCGTTGATAAATTTGATTTTGTCGTTTTCAACGATCAGGGCGGAATGAATCAATAAGGCTTCAGGCGGTTTACGGTCTGTTGTCGAACCTTCGCGCAGAGATCCTTCTTTGATAACCAGGTCGCCGCGATAGGCGTAAACGCCCGCACTGCTGGTTTGACCATTGACCAAGGTGACAGTTAATAATCCTTTAGCTTGAAAAGTTTCTAATAGCATTGTTTTTTCTCCGGATGATTTAGAGGGTAAATAAATTGTGCGATTGCATGTGGTTAGAGCAATGACTTTGATAAAGCATGGTTTATGCCAGATTGAAATGTAGCATTATTTTTATTTGAAAACAGATAGATGGGAGTTTTTTGTTGGTTTAATCATCCTGTCTAAGCCAACAACACTCGTGATTTTGTGAGTAATTGTCGGAAACCCTACATTACGCGTTCCCACGCAGCGCGTGGGAACGCGGGCAATCTGACTTTTAATGATCCGGCTCTGATGAGTGCACATCCCACAGACGCTTATAACTGCTGTCCATGCGTGAAAGCTTTGTCGTTACCTGGTTGAGCCTGTTATATTCAGGAAACCGGCCTTTCTTGCCGGTACCATACCATTGCTCCATAGCCAGATTTAGTTGCTGCCTGTTTGTATAGTCCTGAGCTATCTGGTTCTTCAGCCACGTCATGCTGTTACTTGGGGTCAGATCGACTATTCGGTAACGCACCGCTTCGTCAAAAATGCGCACGCCGCCGCCTTCTGCCGCAGTCTGGTACAGTTTTATCGGATCGACAATTTCAATGCCTGCCAGATAATCAATGGCGAATTCGTGCAGTTCGGGCAGCCATGGTACGGTCGGGCCCATCAATACGGTGGTGGCGTGTTGGGCTAACTCGGCCAGACGAGGGAAGGTTTTATTGGTAATGGAACTGGCCGTTAAAAATACCCAGTCGGCGTCGGGCAATAAAAATTCGCAGGCGGGATCGGGATAATCGGAAAGGGCAGGTTGCCGTTCGATGATGCTGAGGTTGATCTGTTCGGCATAGCGCTCAATACCTGGATAACGGCCGACCACGACGACTTTTTTGCCTTGCAGTCGGGGCAGAAAATGATCGAAAACAGCCAGATTGGCGTTGCCGGCAGCGGGCAGCAGGGTTATGCCGGATGGTAATTCGTAGCGGTTTAAGCTGCAATTGATGGCCGCCATCGCAACGGTCGCCTTGTAAGGCTCCCAATCGGTAATCCATCCTGCCAGTTCCGCCAATGTTTTACCAGCCAAGGTACCCGGCCACGAAAGGGTGCGGGTGGGTATGCCGGGGCTCATCGCCAGGCCTGTGTGCTGTGCCTTGCAAACCGTCCAAACCAGACCGATATTTAAGTCTGTGACTTGCGTATCGCTGCCGGCATAATCCAGCAACAGCTCATAAATTCGCGCCGGATTCTCCATATCGGCTATTCAGGCATTGCCAACAATTTGGGTTCAGCCTTAATGTTTTCAGCTTTACCCCAGGCGGAAACACCTTCAACAAACCATTTTGATTTTTTCGGATGCGGTTTTACCACATCATATTCTGCGTAAAAAGTACCGTCGCTATTAAACTGGAGCCTGCCGATACACCGTTTTTTAAGTTCATCGAACCAAAAACAGGTTAAGTTATGATTTCCGGTAAAAGGGTCTTTGATCAGTTCAAAACTGGCATCATCGTAACGCGGATAACCTTGGATTTCTGCTGCAGCAAAACCCAGTCCGTTGATTTCTTCAGTCAGCCGCTGGCATACACATTCAGCCAGATCGCGGTTTA
>JBAZTN010000119.1:3489-9356 GCA_041661895.1 Methylobacter sp.
TCTGTCACTCCTGCCGCTAAATCCATAATCACCGACGCGCCGGAAAGGTCTTCGGGATCCAGCTGTCGCAGGTGCGATAAAACCAGCTTCGCTTCTACGTTATAGCCTTGCCTTAGCTTGATAAATGCCAATGCTTTGAGTGTATATAAATAAAACAGCGTGATCTCATTGGCATACAAGTTCCATTTTTTCCGGTTTCGAGCCAGGCGGTGATAATCGCTGGGAAAGCTGCCCTGTCTTGCCGATTCCTCAAGGCCTGCTATGACGATCCGTTCCGCGTCAGCAAGACGTTTCTGGAAGAAATAGAACTTGTACAGCGCAAAATAGGTTTGCAAGCAATGGCTATCCAGTGTTTGCGCTTGCAGAAACAGGTTTTCCGCGCGGCTTTGGTCAATCGAACTTGCGGCCACAGCCGCTTGCAGAAGATTATTGACTTCGGCAGGCATATTCGGGCTGAACATCACCCGCTCCTCTACAAACGCAACTGAACCCATTACCAGATCTCGGCAGGAACGATCAGGCTGGCAACCGGCTCGCCGCCGAGCAGGTGTTGATCGATGATGGTTTTGACATCGTCCTTTTTCAGCCTGCCGTACATGACTCCTTCAGGATAAACCAGAACGCTGGGACCCATCATGCAAGGCCCCATGCAGCCGGTGTTGGTCAGGGCGATTTTTTCAAACAGATTGCGCGCTTGTATCTCATTCATGAATTCATTCATGACGTCTGCGCAACCGCTACTGGCACAGGAGCCACGGGGATGTCCCTGGGGACGGTTTTGGGTGCATACGAATACGTGTTTTTCCGGTCTGGGCATGGTTTTATTCCTTAAGGTTATGCAGCTTGTTTATGTTCGTGGGTAAAACAGCTTTTGGGGCACACTTTGGAGCAGGCTTCGCAGCCGATGCAATCGAGCCTGTTTTTTAGGCTCATGACCATGCTGTTGTCATCATCGTCTTCAAAATCGCCATAATCATCATCGAAGTCATCGGGATCAAGGACGTCGGCTTTTTCCACCAGATCGAAAACATCGCGCGGGCAGACTTTAAAGCAACGCCCGCAACCTATGCAGGTCTTTTGATTGATGTCGGTGACATAGGCAGGCGTCCATTCCGTGCCGCCAAAGGTAACGCCGGTTACAAATTCAGACATGACTTTTCTCCTGCTCAGGCAGCTTCAGTTTGGGCGGCAATCAGTTTCTGGTTGGCTTCATCCCAGGCTTTGCAGGCGTCGTAAGTGGCTTGTGCAATGCCCAACAGTTCACCGTAAGCATCAGGCAGGCGGTCTTCAATCAGGTCATGCAGTTCCATCGCCTGTTCACTGGCCAGACGCTTGGTCTTTTTGACCTCTTTTTCCAGTTTTTTTAATTCTTCAGACATGCCATGCCTCCTCAGTCAGTTGCGGCTGCATTGTATTTTTCGATTAACTCCAGCGCCTTTTCGATTGTCTTGTCGCTTTTTTCGCGCAGGTCTTCCAGGCTTGAGAAGCCGAAACGGTGGGTGTCGCGCAAGATTTTATCGACCACAATCAGTTTCCCGACCATGATCAACGCGCGGCCAAAGCCTTCGTGGCTGATATGAACCATAGGAGCGGCCATCAGGCCGGATTTTTTCTCAATCAGCGTAGCCAATGAGTTGTAATAGGCTTTTAAGCGGGCAATGGTGATTTCATCGGGATCGCCGATGACCGGTATGTTTTGTTTGCGTTCTTTGGTTAACACAATCGGGTCGATGATTTTTGCTTCCGACCAACCTTCATAGGTGTCGTAAGTATCAATCGCGCGTAATTGTTTGATCATGTCTTTGACGATGTCGGAACCCAGATTGGTATCGTCTTCTTGTACGACTAATGCAGCTGCGGCCATGTTTTTTCTCCGTTAATTAAATATTGTTGGTCATTCGGTTCCCATACAGGAAATATCATTCATCCCAACCCTCATCCTCCATTTGATTAAAGCGCTCGGGGTCGGGACTCTTGTGTTGGTTAATCGCTTTTGCCAGCCAGCTGGACGGCCCGGCTTTCATTTCATTTTGCAGATCAGCGATCAGGTCATTAATCCTGCCGCCTTCATGCACCTTGACGGGCTGTATGTTTTTGGCGATCAGCTGATTGATGGCCGAGCCGCCAATGGCTTGGCAATATACCGCCGCACAGCCGTCCAGTAAGTCAATCTTGACCGACAGCTTGTCTTCATTGCCGTCCTGACTGAGTTCGCCAAACTGGGCAGCCTCCAGCAATTGCGCGTTTTCTATATCCACCCCATAAATGGCGAAGGATTTGGCCGAGCCGAAATGCTGGTTTACCGTTTCCATGTCGGTGGTGGCAAACGCTATTTTTAATGCAGTTTCCATAAACTTACTCTCATCAGTGCCATGCACTATTTGCATGCGTCTTGTTAATGACATGACAGCGTTTTACTTGAATTAAGCTCGGTTAATTCGCTGGCGGGTTTTTGGGCGTACATCGAGCGGTAGACCGGAATTTCTTCATGCGAATAATTGATGACCAGATTGGCCAGATCAAACAGCGTTTGCCGGGAACCCCGGTAACCGATCCAGGTTTTTTGATAGCCGCCGATAATGTCGTATAAGGGGAATCCGGCTCTCAAAATGGGCGTGCCCAGTCGCTCGGCGGTATCGACAGCGTGGGAATTGCCGATAACCAGCTGCACCTTGTTGTCTCTGCCGATATGTTCCATATCTTCAAGGTCGCCGATTTTGATGCTGGCGACAGGGATTCGGGATAACAGCGGCACGTTGCAGGAAGTAACGGCGGCGACAACCTCCGAGCCCATTTCCTGAACCAGATCGACAAATGCATTCAATAAATCCGCATCGGCGGCAATCGCGATACGCAACTGGCCGAGCATGAAATGCGTGTCCAGCATGGCGTCCTGCAACTGCGAGCGCTGCCGCTCGATGCGCTCAGGTACGTCATGACCGCTGATTTCAGCCAATGCGGAAATCAGCGCATCATTGGCTTTTAAGCCGTAAAGATGATCGATGGCATACGTCGGCACGCCGGTTTTTTGTTCCAGCAATTCCGCCGCTTTGGTTAGCGACGGGCCGATAACCACGGTTGCCCGCGCATCTCCGAGCGTGGCCATTTCTGACAACGGGGTGCCGCCGATGGTCACAGGGCTGAAATCATCATCGGTCAAACAGCCGTCCAGCGAATCGGAAATATTGGGTACAAAAACGGGCCTGAGCTGGAATTGCTCGAAAATATCTAGCAAAGCTTCCAGGTCGCCGGGAGTCAGCATGTAATTGACCAGGACATTAACCTGGCGTTTCCGTTTTCCGGGGTAGGTTCCCGCCTCCTTGGCATCCGGCACCAACGCACGAATGATTTCGGTGAGGGTTGCGGCAAACCCCGTTTCGACACTGCCGGTAAAATCAGGGGTATTGACTGCGACAACCGCAATATCGGCAAATTCCGGGTTAGCTTCCCTGAATTCCCTGACATTTCGATGCACATCAGCGCCTTGCGTCTCCGCCAGGCCGGTCGTCAAAATTGTGATCAGGGCAGGGCGGGATTTTTCGGCAATGGTTTTAATGCCTTCACGCACGTTTTCATCAGCGCCCAGCACCGAACTGGCCTGATCCATCGCCGTGCTTTGCAGAGGGATAGGTTCCCTGAAGTGACGTACAAAAAACACCTTGGCGAAAGCGGTGCAGCCTTGGGAACCATGCAGCATCGGCATGGCGCGATTAAAGCCCAGCGTCGCCAGCGAGCCGCCTATCGGCTGACTGGCTTTCAGCGGGTTGACCGATAGCGCTTTGTTTCTTTTCAGGATGTCAGCCATTACGCAGCCCCCCGTTTTTCCTTGGATTTCTTCCAGGGTGCGGGCGCTCTAACGGCCTCCCACACCGGGCTTTCAATGGTCAATGCCAGTTGGCGCACCAGTTCCAGCATGCCTTGATAACCTTCATACCCGAATTCGCGTTCCTGATTAATATCCAAAAATGGAACCTTGGCTTTTAATGCCGTGTACATATTGCGGCCACCGGCGATCAGGATGTCGGCCTTGTAGTCATGGACGATTTTCAGCAACGCCTTGGGGCTGCCGTCATCGATCATCACCGTATCTTCGCCCATCAGTTCGCGGATTCTGGCCTTGTCTTCTTCAGTGGATTTCTTGGTGCCGGTGGCAACCACCACCATGCCCAAGTCCTGCAAGGCGGAAATCACCGACCAGCTTTTTACGCCGCCGGTAAACAGCAGCACCCGCTTGCCTTTCAGACGTTCTTTCCACGGCTCCAGTTCTTTCCTGATCCGGGTTTCCTCACGCAGTATCAGCGCTTCTGTGCGTTCCGTTAAATCCTCATCATTAAGCGCTTTGGCGAAATCCCTTAACGATTGGCTGGTGTCGGTTATGCCGTAGTAACTGCCTTCAAACCACGGAGTGCCATACTGTTGCTGTAACTTGCGGGCTACATTGACCATGGCTTTGGAGCAGACCATCATATTGACTTCCGCCTTGTGCATGGTCTGCACTTCACGGAACCTCGCATCGCCGGACAAGGTGCACAGTATGCGTAAACCCAGTTCATCGAACAGCGGCAACACATGCCAGAATTCGCCGGCGATGTTGTATTCGCCGATCAGGTTGACGTCATGGATGATGATTTCCGCGCGTTGAACGGTTAAAGGCAACGGGTCGGGATCGCGGGTGCCAATCACGTGATTGACCATCGCGTCACCGGCAATGCGGTTGCCCAGATTCTTGGTGCCGTAAAATCCGGCAGAATCGATCGGCACGACCGGAACGCCCCAGCGCTCCTGGGCGGACTTGCACACCGCATTGATGTCATCGCCGACCAAGGCCGGAACGCAGGTGTTATAAATAAATACGGCGGGTGGGTGGTAACTGTCTATCGCCTGTTTAATCGCATGGAACAGGCGCTTTTCAGAGCGCCCCATCACAATGTCCTGCTCGGTCAGATCAGTCGTCATGCCGATGCGGTATAAATCCGCCCCGGAAGACCGCGTGCCCCGGTTGTCCCAGGAACTGCCCGCACAGGCGATAGGCCCGTGGACGATATGCGCGACATCCGCAATAGGCAGCAGGGCAATCTGCGCCCCGTCAAAAGCGCAGCCGCCCGCAGAAGCGCCCGGTTTGGGTTTGGCGCAACCGGACTTTTCCTTCTTGTTATGCTCACAGGCAGGTTCGTCCAGTAGCGCTGCAATGTCTTTAGTTGATTTCATCGGCTTGACCATTAGCTTTGTTTAATTTAGCTAAAGCAATCGTTGTGCCATTTTGTATGGTGTTGAAATTATTGAGGTTTGGTAGGTTTGTGTTTGTAGTAAAGCTTACAAAACGGGCGGATGGATATTACAGGCGGGCTTATTGGAGCAATATTGAGGGTGCATAGAGGTCGAGGTGTGAGTGGTAATGCGCCGTTTAAACAGGAGATGAATTTAATACACAGCATCGAGTGGATGACGGCTAGCAGAGCGATAAAGAAAGGGGAATTAATAGTTGTGCAATTGGAGACCTGACCCCATGTCTCTGACGGGTGTGTGACCAACTCGAATGTTGTAAATGTCTGAGACTTGAACTTGGTCTTTCGTGAATGCCGCAGTTCGGCAAAAAGCGGTCATATATTCATTTGGGTAGAAAACAATTTATTGATGTAGAACACGTTTTTTTCAAGGCATATCAGGCAGAATTGATAAACATATAAGGACTTATCTTTACAGCCGCGATTTCACGGTTCCATTTAATATTTTTTCATAATAGAGAGTTAATACGTAATGAAAAGCAAAAAAATCTTATCCTCGGGAGTAGCCGCATTTATTGCTGTTATGACATCAGGCGCGTCGGCTTGGGCGGCTACTACCGTTCAAGTCGGAGCAAGCGGCAA
>JBAZTN010000120.1:0-9353 GCA_041661895.1 Methylobacter sp.
GGATTGCACATTCTGCTTTTCAAATTGCCCAAAAAAGAAACCGTCGCCTGTGTTCTGTCGATAAGGCGAACGTCCTGGAATGTACTGAATTATGGCGCGAAGTGGTTACTGAAGTTGGCAAGCAGTATCCGGATGTAGAACTCAGTCACATGTATGTAGATAACGCCTCCATGCAGTTGGTGCGGGCACCTAAACAGTTCGATGTGATTGTCACCACCAATATGTTTGGCGATATTCTGTCTGATACGGCGGCTATGCTGACAGGGTCTATCGGCATGCTGCCATCTGCTTCTTTGGATGCCGACGGTAAAGGCATGTATGAGCCTATCCATGGTTCGGCGCCTGATATTGCAGGAAAAGGCATAGCCAATCCGCTGGCGACCATCTTGTCGGCGGCCATGATGTTGCGTTACACCTTTAATCAGGTCGAGGCGGCTGATCGTATCGAAAAAGCGGTTAATGACGCATTGGATGCCAATGTCCGTACCGCTGACATTTATTCTGACGGTATGCAAAAAGTCAGCACATCGCAAATGGGCGATGCGGTCGTTTCAGCTTTAAAGAAAGGTGCTTAATTATGACTAAGCTATATAACGTTGCCGTTGTTGGCGCTACGGGTGCGGTTGGCCAGGCGATGCTGTCAATTCTTGAAGAACGGAATTTTCCGGTAGGCGAGGTTTATGCCTTGGCCAGCAGTAATTCAGTGGGCAAAAGAATTACTTTTAAAGACCGGACTTTAAAAGTTGAGGACTTGGCCAAGTTTGATTTTTCTAAAGTACAAATCGGCTTGTTTTCGGCCGGAGGCTCGGTTTCTGCCGAATACGCCCCCAAAGCTGCGGCGGCGGGTTGTATCGTTATTGATAACACCTCGCACTTTCGTTATGACGATGACATTCCGTTGGTAGTGCCTGAAGTCAATCCTGAAAAAATCGCTGACTATAAAAACCGGGGCATTATTGCCAATCCGAATTGTTCAACGATTCAGATGCTGGTGGCATTAAAACCGATTTATGATGCCGTCGGCATAGACAGAATCAATGTCTGTACGTATCAGGCTGTCTCCGGCACCGGTAAAAAAGGTATTGAGGAGGTCGTCAAGCAAACGGCCAGGTTGCTGAATGGCCAGCCGATTGAAACAAACGTATACCCAAAACAGATTGCTTTTAACGTGTTGCCGCAGATTGACGTATTCATGGACAACGGTTATACGAAAGAAGAAATGAAGATGGTTTGGGAAACCCAAAAAATTCTGGGTGATGACAACGTTAAGGTTAATGCAACGGCAGTGCGGGTACCCGTCTTTTATGGTCACTCCGAAGCCGTGCATATTGAAACCCGTAAAAAAATAGATGTGGATACAGTAAGAGCTTTGCTTGGAAAAGCGCCCGGCCTGACTGTCATGGATGAACGTAAGGACGGCGGTTATCCTACTGCGGTGACTGAGTCATCGGGTAATGATGATGTGTTTGTAGGGCGCATCAGGGAAGATATATCCCATCCTCAAGGAATTGATATGTGGGTGGTGGGCGATAATGTTCGGAAAGGCGCCGCATTAAATAGCGTACAAATAGCAGAGGTACTGGTAAAAAATTACATCTAGTCTAAGCTTAACTTCATAATTGACTGTACTCGGTAAGAGACTGTAGTAACCATTGTGAAGGAGAGCTGTGTGCGTAATTTAACTAAAACTATAGCGGTTGTATCGTTACTGGCACCGGCTAGTGGCCATCCGCTAGGAATTGGCGATATTAAGTTGCATTCGGCTCTCAATCAAAATCTGGATGCCGAGATTTCATTGGTTGTATCGGCAGGTGAGAACCCATCTGATATCAAAGTAAACTTGGCGCCATTTGATAAGTTTGATGAAGCGGGTGTGCCCTGGACAATATTTTTGTCGAAAATAAAATTTGAGCCTGTAGTC
Source organism: Methylobacter sp. (assembly GCA_041661895.1). GTDB lineage: Bacteria > Pseudomonadota > Gammaproteobacteria > Methylococcales > Methylomonadaceae > Methylobacter_A. The sequence goes on from JBAZTN010000120.1 coordinate 1,922, forward strand.
AGTCACAATGGTTCGGTTGTCATTAAGCTCAGTTCAAAAGAGGCGGTGAAAGAGCCTTTTTTGGATTTCCTGCTCGAGGTAAGTTGGCCTAAAGGCAGCTTGTATCGTGAGTTTACAATGTTGGTGGATCCTCCATCAGTCTATAAAGAGGCAACTATTCCTGTTTCGACCAGCGCTGAAAGCGATGAACCAGCACCGGTTTTTGCACCGCAACAACCGGTGCTGCAAACAAGTGAACAAAATGGTGTTGATAGCGCTGGTGAATACGGACCTACCACTAGAACGGATACGCTATGGAGTATTGCTGAGCGCGCAAGCAAACAGAGCAATGTTTCTGCAAAACAAATGATGATTGCAATCTATGAGACAAATCCTCATGCGTTCTACGAAAAAAATATGTATGCATTGACGGCTGGGAAGACGCTAAAAATTCCTGAAAGAGAAGTCATTCTTAAATTATCGCGGAATCAGGCGACCGCTGAATTTAATCGGCAAACAAAAGCCTGGAAAAATCGCACGGCTCCAGCAGCTGAAACAACAGTCGCTAAGACTGATGTTGTTGATAGTCAGTTAACGCTGGTTGCCCCGATAGAAGCGCCAGTTGCTGCTGATAATGTCGTTGTAGCTCCGGGAAAAGAGCAGGTAACAGCTGAAAATATAGCGGATGATGCGTCGCAAAAAACACCAGAGGCTGTAGATACTAAGGGCGCAAGTGATGATTCTGCAAGTGGTGCAGTATCTGCAGATGCAACTTTGCAAAACAAAGTAGCTGCTTTGGAAAAGCAGATGGCTATGATGCAAGAATTGATTGCTTTAAAGGATCAGCAACTTGCAGCTTTGCAGAATCAAGCGCGCCCTGTCCCAGTTGCTCAGGAAAAGGTCGCCCAGACGGCTCCAGTCGAAGTTGCGGTTGATAGCTCTGTTGATCAATCAACAACTGCCCCTCAGTCAATTGAAAAACCGGAAGCTCAGGCAGCAATTCAATTGGAGCCTGAAGTAAGTGATTCATCGAGTTCGTATTATCTGGTTGCGGGTGGTATTGGGACGGGGGTTTTAGCCCTGCTTGGTTGGCTTTGGTGGTGGAAGCGCAAGGTTGATGAGGTAGTTAATACAGAAAGTATGTTCGCCTCCTCCATTATGATCAAAATGCCTGAAGCTGATGAGATCCCTCCTGCGCCGATGATTGCCGAGAATAGTGCGGTTTATGATGTGGGTACAGTTGGTGAAAGCTCTTTCCTAATTGAATTTACACCAAGTGACTTTGATTCATTTGAAACAGATCATAATGAAATCGATCCGATATCCGAAGCTGATGTTTATTTGGCTTATGGTCGTTACCAGCAGGCCGAGGAGTTAATAAGGCATGCGATTAAAGATCAACCGGACCGTAATGAATGTAAATTGAAGTTGTTAGAGATTTTTTACGCTAACGAAAACAAAAAAGCTTTTGAAGACTATGCCAACGAATTAGCAGAGGCGGGTAAAAAAGAAGACGCTGAGTTTTGGGAAAAAGTTACTGAAATGGGGCGTGAAATTTGCCCTGATTCAAAATTATTTTCTTATGGAGACGATCTTTTTGCCGAAATCAATCATGCAGCAGTTGGGAATGTAATTGCAGACAATACGTCTGGTGGCGAGGCGATAAGTTTTGAAGCAGCTTCTTTGGGTGAGGCATTAAGTGATCTCTTTGCTAAAGAAACAACTGACGTAAAGGATAGTGTATTGGATTTTGATTTAACTTCATTTGAAGTTGAAGATGACTCTATTATCGATGAACAACGGAATAATGAAGATATAGATTTCGATTTGAGTTCTTTTTCAACGGATATTAAAAGCGCAGACGAATCAGGTAAAAGTATCACGCCGTTAGGGGCACAAGTAGACGACAATAAAAAAGAAGAGCAGGGATTTGAGTCATATGAGTTTGACTTTGACTCATATAAGATTGAGGCAGCAGAAATTGGTGAGTTTGATTTAAGTGCGGTAAAGGATGCGGGTGAAAGTCATCAATATATTGATTTTTCAACTGCTAAATCATTAGATCTGAACGGCAATTCCTTGTTTGGCGATTTTGATTTGGATATGGAAATGTCCGCAGCTGGATCAATTGAGCAGGGGGCTAATCAACATGAGGGGTTTGCTGTTTCCGATCTTACTGATATGGATGAGTTGGAAACAAAATTAGATTTGGCAAAAGCTTATATTGATATGGGGGATGTGGGAGCAGCTAAGGTTATTGCAAAGGAAGTGTTTGAGAAAGGTGCGGCAGAGCAAAAAAAGATAGCTCTATCGTTACTTGATGAATTGAGCTGAAGCATATCCCATATAATCCGGATCAATAAAAAAAGCCCTTTATGGGCTTTTTTTATTGATCCGGATTATTGCTGAGATTTGCCAGTATGGCATTTTGATGGCTTGTAAGATTTAAAGTGCACTGTTGCAACATAAGAAAATGACAGTTAATTGCTTCATAATTTTTATTTAATAAACAGCTTTCCAAGGCGTTGGCCGGCTTTTGAATGTCTGTCAATTCACAAAAACTTGCCGAACCATTTAATTTATGCGTGATTTCTTTGGCAAGAGCGTATCGTTTATTTTCCAGTGCATCTTTAATGCCGCTAATTTGCAAGGGAATTTCTTCGAACAGTTTATTAAATATGGTTAAAGCAAGGCGTCTGTTATTGATGGTTTTACCAAGGATTATCTGAATATAATCCAAGGCTGATGCGGGTATTAGCCAAAGGTCGATAACCGCATTGAGCTGTTCTTCTGTTATCGGGTTAATTACATAGTCATTAAAGCCCATGGCAAATATGGTTTTTTTCTGGATATCTTCAGTTGAATCAATTAAGGCAATAATGGGTGTTTTGTTATTTATACAGTCAACACTTTTGATGAGGGTGATAAGGTCAGAACTATTTATTGGAGAATCAAGTAGAATCAGGTCGAATCGAGTGCTTTTAATGAGGGTTGAAGTTTCATTATTTTCTTTTGCTAAAACAATGGCTTGGCAACGATGTTTCAATAATGAATGGATAGCATTGTTGTCATTGTGTATTAATACAATAAACTGTCCTTGGGGTTTGGTTTTTAATGGCATTTTGTGTTCTTTAAAGTCGGCAAAGTCATATGATGCCCCTTATCAGCACGAACCGGAAATCAACCGTCGAAACCGTGTTCGGTATCATTAGACAAGTCATTTGGTTTAGGCAATTTCAACTTCAAGGTCTGGAATCTGCTGGATAATGATGGGTGCAATAAAGGTCAGGCCGCATGCTTTGGACAATGGGAGTTTTTATAGCATATTTGATTTGAAATCGGCTAGATTGTATCTCGGTAAGGTTTTTGTTTTTCAGGAGGTTTCGGGTTTTCCAGGTTGCGCCTGAATTCGTCCAGTTGTCGTTTTAGTTCTTCGCCAAAAGAATCAATTTCTTTTTCGATCTGCGGAATTTGTTGCTCCAGCTGCTTGTTAAATATATCGCCAATATTCTGCAGGCTTCTAATAATACCGCTGAATGGTTCATTTGAAATATTGATGAGGGTTTGCTGATAATCAACTTTCCAATGATCATTCTCTTTAAATAAGACCGTGTTAAAAGATAGAGTCTTATCGTTTTGAGTAATGATTGTTTCTACGGTTGCAATGAGGCCATTGATTGTTATCTGGCCGGTACGCAGCGACGAATTTTCTAGGGATTGCTGTTTGCCGACTAACTGTTGGGTCTCTTGGGTGGCTTGCTCTTTGGCGCTTTCAATATCTCCGTGTATTAATGCCTCCCAGAATACGGTGGTTACTTCTTCGGGAGTTGTTGCTGTTTGACATCCGGTAAGGATGAGCAATAGGCCAACGAGCCCGGCTAATAAGACCGGGCTGTTGCTCTTGCGGGCAAATGCAGTAAAAGTTGGTTTAATCTTCGCCACTAAATACGCCAAGCAGTTGTAACAAGCTCAGGAACAGGTTGTAGATAGATACGTATAATGAAACAGTGGCCAAAATGTAGTTGGTTTCACCGCCGTGTATGATTTCACTGGTCTGGAATAAGATCATGCCGGACATCAGCAGAATAAACATGGCGGAAACTGCCAATGATAAACCGGGCATTGAGAATACCATTGCGCCAATACCTGCCAGAAATGCCACCAGAACACCAACCATCAGGAAGCCACCCATAAAGCTGAAATCTTTGCGGGTTGTCAAGGCATAGCCTGAAAGACCCAGGAAAATGACGCCTGTGCCGCCTAATGCGGTCATAATTAATTCATGGCCATTGCTGAAGGCAGTAATGTATAGGGTTAAAATAGGGCCTAGAGTGAGTCCCATAAAACCGGTCAATGCAAAAACAAAAACCAACCCTAAGCTACTGTTGCTGAATTTGGTAGTTAAAAACAGCAGGCCGAAATAACCAATTAAAGTAATGAACGGGTTAAAATGCGGAAGATTCAGCGCCATTGCTGTACCTGCAGTCATAGCGCTGAACAGCAAGGTCATTGATAACAACAGGTAAGTGTTTTTCAGTATTTTATTGGTTGCCAGAATGTCAGCTTCTGGGCGGGAAATAGCGGTGTTTAATCTCATTTTATGTAGATTCCTTAAAAATAGATGCTTAATGGATAGGAACAGTTTTGAATCTTACAAGAGTTTGTCGGTATTTGTAAGCATATTTAAGTATCATATCGGGTTATTGAAAGAATGATCTTTTAACGAACTAAATTATGACAGAAATTATACAAAAAACACCCTATGAACTGATAGGCGGAGAAGCAGCAATACAAGGGCTTGTTGATAGATTTTATTTTTTTATGGATACCTTCCCTGAAGCCGATGGAATCAGAAAAATGCACACGGCGAGTTTGTCGGGAGCGCGGAGTAAATTGTTTAAGTTTTTATCCGGCTGGCTGGGTGGTCCCGATTTGTTTGTGCAGGAATATGGTCACCCGCGCTTGCGGCAGCGGCATTTCCCGTTTGCGATTGGCGCGGCTGAAAGGGATCAGTGGATGTTATGCATGAATAAAGCCTTAGACGAAATGCCTATGGATGCGAATTTCAGGGAAAACTTGAGACAGTCGTTGCAGCAACTGGCGACCCACATGATCAATCAGGATACTCATGACTCCAGTGCCTTGTAATGGAGAGAGCGATCATTTCTAATCTGCCATTTTCATATGCTATTCGACGCAGTCAGCGTGCCACGAATACGCGCATTGTTGTCATGCCGGGCAAAATTGAAGTTGTTGCGCCAGCAAAGGTATCCGAACATAGGATTCATCAGTTTGTTCAGACAAAACAGCAGTGGATTGTTCTGGCCTTGGCTAAAATAGAAGCCAAAACCCTGCAGCATAAAAGTTTTGCTCCGGCTTCTTACAGTCATGGCGCTGAAATTCCCTATCAGGGGGGAACGTATAAATTGGCAGTTAGGCCGACAAAATTAAAGAGGATTAAAATAGAGCTCCTGGATGAGTTTATTGCTCATGTGCCTGAAGCTTTGATTGTTAAAGATCACAGCGAGGATATCAAGGGCGCATTAATACACTGGATGAAGCAGCAGTCAAAACTTCATGTAGAGCAATTGGTGAAACAACATGCCGATAAAAAACAGCTATTTCCTCAAGCTATCAGAATTAAAACACAGAAGAGTCGCTGGGGCAGTTGTGGTATCCATAATGACATTAATATCAATTGGCTGTTGATCATGGCGCCTCCCGAAGTTCTGGAATATGTCGTGGTACATGAGCTTTGCCATATTCAGATTAGAAATCATTCCGCTCATTTCTGGGCTTTAGTTGGTGAGCATTTGCCGGATTACAAAAGCCGAAGGCATTGGCTAAAAAAACACGGAAACAGTTTGATGATGGGGCTATAGCTAATATGAGCAAGAAAAATAAAACTGCGTTTGTTTGCGATCAGTGTGGAGCCGATTATCCTCGCTGGGGAGGGCAATGTACCAGTTGCGGCGAATGGAATACGATCAAGGAGGTCAGGCTGGGATCAGCGAAATCAGACCGTAACAACCGCTCTGCGGGTTATGCGGGAAGCCGATCGGAAGTTCAATTGTTGTCAGATGTTAATCTTTCGCAGGCTGAGAGAATTTCCAGTGGTATTTCTGAATTTGACCGCGTTCTGGGCGGAGGGATTGTCAGCGGGAGCGTGGTATTGATCGGTGGTGCGCCGGGGGCAGGGAAGAGCACCATTTTGCTGCAGGCCATTGCCAACATTGCCGCGCGAGGTGTGAGTGTGCTTTATGTTTCAGGCGAAGAGTCGCTGCAACAGATTGCAGAGAGAGCTCACAGGCTGAAGCTTCCGGCAGATAAAGTCATGATGCTTGCCGAAACGTCGTTCCAGCGTATTTGCGATGTTTTGGATGAGATTAACCCACAGATTCTGGTGATAGACTCGATTCAGGTCATGCATACACAGGAGACTGATTCGGCGCCCGGATCAGTTTCTCAGGTTAGGGAATCAGCCAGTTATCTCACTCAATATGCCAAAAAGCATAATGTGTCCATTTTTATGGTTGGGCATGTAACCAAGGATCAGTCGCTGGCAGGCCCAATGACCTTGAGTCACATCGTTGATACTCAGGTGATGTTGGCTTCGACAGATGACGCCCGGTTCAGGGTTTTAAGGGCGGACAAAAACCGGTTTGGTAGTGTTGGGGAATTGGGTTTTTTTGCGATGGACGGTTCGGGACTCAAAGAGGTTAAAAATCCTTCAGCAATGTTTTTGAGCCGGCCGGAAAAACCGTCCTCAGGCAGTGTGATTACAGTGCTATGGGAAGGTACGAGGCCACTTCTGGTGGAAATTCAGGCGCTGGTGACTGAATGCCAGTATGGAAATCCCCGGCGCCTTGCGGTGGGATTTGACCAAAATCGTCTTGCAATGTTGCTTGCCGTGTTATCCCGGCATGGGGGTATAGTTACCGCGACTGATGAGATTTATGCCAATGTCGTTGGCGGCATTAAAGTGACAGAAACCAGTTCCGATCTCGCCATAGTGGTGGGAATTGTTTCCAGTCTGAGGGATAAGGTGATTGCGCATGACACCTTCTTTTTTGGGGAAATTGGTCTAAGCGGTGAAATCAGGCCCGTGGCCAATGGCCATGCGCGTCTTAATGATGCGGCAAAACATGGCTTCAAAAGGGCGGTTATTCCCAAGGCAAACGCACCTAAAAAATCAATTGAGGGACTGGATATTCATGCGGTCTCTACGCTTTCTGAAGCGCTTGATATTCTGTCAGGAATCTAGGTAGCGTTCTCAATTAAGCCAAATGACGGTAGACACAAGGCTAAGCATAGCCTGATAATTTCCTGCTAATCGCTCATATCGCGTTGCAATTCGGCGAAAATTCTTCAATTTTTGAAAAAATCGTTCAACCGCATTTCGTTCTTTATAAAGAACTTTGTCAAAATCTCTTGGCACTTTCCGGTTCTTTTT
>JBAZTN010000121.1:0-9346 GCA_041661895.1 Methylobacter sp.
CCAGCAATGAATAATGCTTGCCGAATTTCATAAGCGCTGAAAAATCCCATTCATCGCCGTACCTAATTTGCCCGGTATCGTCAGTAAAATTATGATAAGTTCCGGATAATACGACATTGCCGCGATCCAGCGTGGTGCTCACTATGCCGAATACATCACGGATACCATTTTTAGGCGTAACCAGGAATAAGTCCGCCCAGCCCTGAAAGGCATGATTGGTGCCCAGCGGCGTATCAAAGGTTCTATTGAGCCCTTTGCCGTCAAGCTGCTCCATGGCGGCCTGAAAGGTGAAGTTATAGGCCGTCAAGCCGCCCATCAGATTAAGGCGGTCTGCTGTGTACTTGGTCGCGCCGTGTCCGTAATTTTCCTGATACCCCCATTCAGCGGTGTAAACCAGGCCGTAGTTATCACTCACCTTGAAAGAGTCCCCCAGCTTTTGAAAATTGGTCATGCGTAGACCATAAGTTTGGCTGGATTTTTCATAGTTTTCGCGTTCGGTATAATCCAGCCAGTAGCCGTAGCCGATCAGATTGCCGTAATCGCCGATTTTATAATTGACGTTCAGAATCGGGGCTTCGATGTGCTCATTCGTGGCTGTAAACGTTTGTACATTGCCGATATAGCCCGCGTTAACGGTCAGGCCGAACAGCTGTTGATTGTTGTGGGTGACCAGCACCGAATCAAAGGTCGTTTCCATTTGGCGCCAACCCACGTTGCCGATAAAGCGGTCGTCATCAAACTTAATGCGTTGTCTTCCGCCTTTAATCACCGTATCGGGAATACCGGCATAGCTGATCCACAATTGGTTGAGTTCGCTTTTTTCAGGGTCGGCAATTGTTGAGTAACTGGTATTACTGTTGCGCGTACTATTGTAATTATCCACCATGGCAAGGTTGCCTTCATATTCGGCATAGCCTTGCAGTCCGTGAAATACCGGCGACAGTAAACCGGCGCGTAAGCGGCTGGTGACAGCATTGGCTGTTTTTTGTGGGCCTCGGTCCTGGTCGACGTTTTCCCATCGAGTGTTTAGATCAATCTTGACTGAGCCGTTTTTACCGTAATGATAGAAATTGAGCGCGTCTTCAACCTTCTGCGTCATGTCGGCCAGGGCGGGGCCGCTCATGACAGAGAGCGCCAGCAGTGATGTGGACAGTCTGATTTTTTTCTGCGGCATAAAGCCTCCTCTTATTGTTACGGCTGCTGTTAATGCGTATGGTCACATTCGGTAAGGAAGCTCAAGATGCTTTCCCGGTATTTGTAGTAATCGGGATGCTCCAGCAGGGCTTTGCGGCTGCGCGGTCTGGGCAAGTCAATGGTTTCGATTTTGCCGATTTTGGCGTGCGGGCCATTGGTCATCATCACCACCCGGTCTGCCAGCAGGATGGCCTCATCGACATCATGCGTGACCACCATGGCCGTCACGTGGGTTCTTTCCCAGACTTCCATCAGCACTTCCTGCAATTCCCAGCGGGTTAAGGAATCCAGCATGCCGAACGGTTCATCCAGCAGCAGCAGTTTGGGCGATAAGGCAAAGGCGCGGGCGATGCCGACCCGTTGTCGCATGCCGTTGGACATATCGGCGGCTTTTTTGCGGAATGAGTCTCCTAAACCGACACGGGTCAGGTAGTATTCGACGATGTCATCGCGTTCCGATTTGGATGCATGGGGATAGACCTTATCAACGCCCAGCATGACGTTTTCAAATGCGGTCAGCCAGGGAAACAGGCTGGGTGCCTGAAATACCACGCCACGGTCAGGGCCTGCGCTGTCAACTTCCTTGTTGTCCAGAATAATGACGCCTTCGGAGACGCTGTTTAGACCGGCGGTCATCGACAACACGGTTGATTTGCCGCAGCCGGAGTGGCCAATAATGGAAATGAACTCGCCTTTTTTCATCTTCAGGTCGAAACCGTCCACGACCTTGACCGAGCTGTTGCCGTCGGGTGTCGGGTAAATTTTTGATAGTTGTGAAAACTCCAGATAACGGGGGTACGTTAATTCAGTCTTTATGGGATTCACCGGCGATTTCTCTGTTTTCCAGTCACTTCTCGTATTGGGCCTGACATTTGGCAGAACATGATGTCTTGTATCTTTGGCATGCGTTTTTTCCATGCCGATAGCCAGCAAATATTTGGTGATTTCGGCGCGCAGTTCTTTAAATTCTTCGTTGTGGTTTAACGCGGTCCGGTTTCGGGGGCGTTCGATATTGATATGAAAATCTGGCCCGAAAGTCGCATCGGGGCCGGGGTTAAGCGGGATAACCCGGTCCGCCATGTAGATGGCCTCGTCGACATCGTTGGTAATCAGGATGACGGTTTTCTTTTCCTGCGCCCAGATTTGTAGGATCTCATCCTGCAGGTTGCCGCGCGTCAATGCATCCAGCGCACTGAGCGGTTCGTCCAGCAGCAAGATGTCGGGACTGGCGGCCAAGGCTCTGGCGACATTCACCCGTTGCCGCATGCCGCCGGAGAGCTCGGCGGGCTTTTTATCCATGGCCGCGCCGAGGTTGACCATCCTGACGTATTTTTCGGTATGCACCCGGCGCTGCTCGGCAGGCCAGTGCTTAAAGATCTGATCGACTGCCAGCGCCACGTTTTCATAAACGGTCAGCCACGGCATTAGCGAATAGTTCTGGAATACCACGCCGCGATCCGGCCCTGGCGCGGTAATCGGTGATCCTTGTTTCAACACCTCGCCGCTGTCGGCCTGAATCAACCCGGCGATGGTTGAAATCAGCGTGGTTTTGCCGCTGCCGGAAAAGCCGACAATGGCAATGAATTCACCTTCCCTGATGCTCAAGTTGATGTTTTTGAGGATGGATGTCGCGCCATAGCTTTTGCAAACGGACTTTAATTCCAGCAAAGGCAGGTGGGCGTCATTCGATGGCGCAAGCGGCTTGTTCCGGGTATGCGTATTCATAATGTTAAGGTTCACGACTGACATCTCGGCTCCTGGTTAAAGTGCTCTACCGAAAGAGAATATGTTTTGTAATGACTGCATGATGCGATCCAACGCAAAACCGATCAGCCCGATGGTGAATACCGCGACCATAATTCTTCCTAAGGAGTTGGAGCTGCCGTTCTGGAACTCATCCCAGACAAATTTTCCAAGTCCCGGATTTTGCGCCAGCATTTCCGCGGCAATCAGCACCATCCAGCCCACGCCCAGGGACAAACGCATGCCGGTGAAAATATAGGGCAACGCGGATGGCAAAATGATTTTCTTGATCTGGGTGCTCCAGCCAAGACGCAGCACTTTGCCGACATTGATCAGATCCTTGTCTATCGATGACACGCCAACAGAGGTATTGATCAGGGTTGGCCAAAGCGAACAGAGCGTGACGGTAATTGCGGAGGTCAGGAACGATTTTTCAAACCAGGAATCATTGGTCGTCACATACATGGCGCTGACCACCAGCGTGACGATGGGCAGCCAGGCCAATGGCGATACCGGCTTGAAAATCTGCACCAGCGGGTTGATGGCGGTGTTAAAAACCGGGCTCATGCCGCAGAACAGGCCCAGCGGCACGGCAATCAGTGTGGCAATGACAAAGCCTGCAAACACCGTGTAAAGGCTGGTGAAAATCTTGTCCAGATAGGTGGCCTGGCCGTTATAGGGACGGACTTTGATTTCAGCCGCCGGATCTTCTGCAAGTTTTTGCTCGTTGCGGGCTTGCTGGCGTTGGTAGTACTCGGCTTCTTTGGCTCGCTCGGCGTAATGATCGTCCAGCAAGCCGACGGCTTCATGCCAGACTGCGACAGGGCCTGGAATGGCGCCCAAACTGGTGTTGACCTTGGATGCGGAAATACTCCAAAGGCCAAGAAATAAAGTGAAGGCGATAATGGGAACACCCATGATCATAAAGAGCTGGCGGACCTGCTGCGTGGGGTTTTCTCCAGCCGCTATTTTTACAAAGGGAACAAACCAGGTGAGGCCTGTTATGTTGAAAAAATTGATCAGTTTGTTGTTCATTGTCGGTACCCTAAATCAGGTGAAAGGTAAAAAAAGGTGCGTCCTTGCACCAAATCAACGTCCACTGTTTAGCCAGAGGCACACACACTCACACTCACACTTACGATTATTCAACAATCTTGCCGCCGACCACTTTTTGCTTGCCCTTAAGGCCGATAGCAAATTTAGCCAGATAGTCATTAGGCTTGGTGCCGTCAAACACCACGCCGTCAATAAAATCACCGCTCGGTGCTTTAAAGCCGATTTCATTGTCGGCAGGGAAGTCGCCGGCTTTGGCCTTGCCCTCGGCAATCAGCGCCTTGGCCGCTGCCATGTAAATATCAGGGCGATACACTTTTTTGGCTGTTTCCATGTACCAGTCATCGGGTTTGTATTCGTTGATTTGCCCCCAGCGACGCATTTGGGTCAGGCTCCAGACCGCATCGCTGTAATAAGGGTAGGAACCGTTATGGCGGAAGAATACGTTGAAATCGGACAGGTCGCGTTTATCGCCTTTTTCATACTCGAACGTACCGTTCATGCTGTTGGCGATAACCTCGTAGTCGGCGCCGACATACTGTTTTTGCGACAGCATTTCCACGCCTTCGTTACGGTTTTTGTTGTTTTCCGCATCCAGCCACATCGAGGCGCGAATCAAAGCCTTGATGACCGCCTTGTGGGTATTGGGATTTTTGTCGGCCCATTCCTTGTTCACGCCGAAGATTTTCTCGGCGCTGTTTTTCATCAGTTCATAGTCGCTGATGACCGGTACGCCGATGCCTTTGAACACCGCCTGCTGGTTCCACGGCTCGCCGACGCAGTAGCCGACAATCGTGCCTGAATCCATGGTGGCTGGCATTTGCGGGGGCGGCGTGACGGACAGCATGGCCTCGGCGTCAATCTGGCCGGAAGTGTCTTCAGGCGGTGCGTAAAATCCGGGCTTGATGCCGCCGGCCGCCAGCCAGTAACGCAGCTTCATGTTGTGTGTGCCGACCGGGAAGGTCATCGCCATGTTGAAGGGCTTGCCAGCGCTTTTGTATTTTTCCAGCACCGGTTTTAAGGTATCGGCTTTGATCGGATGTACCAGCTTGCCGTCTTTGACCGGAATCTGCGGCTTCATCTGCTTCCAGACATCGTTGGATACGGTAATCGCATCACCGTTTAAGGTCAGTGTGAAGGCGCTGACAATATCGGCTTTGGTGCCATAGCCGATGGCGGCGCCAAAGGGCAGGGTGGCCAGCATGTGCGCGCCGTCCAGTTCGCCGCTGACGACACGGTCCAATAAGACCTTCCAGTTGGCTTGCGCTTCCAGCTGCACGGAAAGACCTTCATCTTCGAAATAACCTTTTTCCAGGGCAACCGCCAAAGGCGCCATATCGGTCAGTTTGATGAATCCGAGTTTGAGGCTGTCCTTTTCCAGTTTTTCAGCAGCGTCGGCATTTAAGGAAAAGGTTAATAGGGATGCAGCAGCTAGCGCCGCAGCCAGTTTCTTAATAATAACTATCCGGGTTTGTTTCATGATGACCTCATCAAGCTGAAAAAATCGGGCAAAAAAACGTCTCCAGACCTAATGTCTACTGCCCGCGGTCCAGTTAGAAATATGCCTTTGTCATTATGGTTCGCCGTTGAACCAAGATTTTTTAGTGCTCTCCATTGGAGCCTCTGCAGTGCTAAGAGCAATCGTTATGCCAAAAATGCAATATGGATTTTTTGAGGTGTGATGTTGAATAAATACAATTGGTTACAGGATGACTTCTGTGCAGCAAGGAAAGTTAAACTTCTGAAAGCAACGCATCGAATCCGTGCAGTTTTCCTGCGTGTTGCACCAATTGAGTTCTCTTGATGTGCCATGTGGCGGCGCGGGAGTGGCAGCTTTGCCTACAGGGGCAGATATTTGCTCCTGCAATATCTGCATTCGCCACATCCATGTGGATTATGTAGGTAAGGGGCGTGAGCAGGAGCGGTAGCTTCAGTCCCACAAGCTACCGCTATAATCCGGCATAAAACCTGCTAGTAAACTGGATAGTTATTATTAATTCTCAGGTCTCCTGCTTATGTCTAAAATGGGCCATCTCAATGTTATTGAGAAATACGAAGAACATCGATCAGCTATTCATGATCTGCTTTCTTCTATTTTGAGCTGTTTTTCTGATGAAAAATTGTTTGAGAAAAATCATGAGGAACTCACCGAGTTGCTCAATTCACTTTGTTCCTACTACCCTTTTGTGAGCCTTCTTTATCTGCTTGATGCGCAAGGCAAACAAATCTGTATGAATGTGCCGGGCAGCCATTTTAAAAATCATCCAAAAATCGGCCTGGACGCAGACCGTAGTAATCGGCCTTATTATTTGGCCGCGATGAAGGCTGATGGTGTGGTGGTAACCGAGCCTTATTTGTCCAGCGTCAGGCGGGAGTTATGTCTGTCTACCAGTATGAAAATGAGCAATGATGATGGCACCATAAAAGGCGTCGTTGTCCTGGATATTGATCTTGGTTCCACTCTGGCAATATTAACCGGTGACAGCAGGCGTATTCATTTTGAGCCCTATTTCAAGGCCATGTATACGCTGATTGTGCTCGGTTTATTTGCCGTTGCGCTGGTGCTTCTTTATGCCGCCGGGGTTGAGTGTTCGGCCGTGGTGCATTCGATGATGGATCCGCTAAAAGAGATAGAAATTCCTTTTGGTGTGGTCATCTACCTGACTTTAGCGCTGGCAATTTTTGATTTGGGCAAGACAACCCTGGAAGAAGAGGTGTTGTTGTATAAGGATATACTCAGGCATAGCTCAACCCGGCGCACGATCACCCGCTTTATTGCCGTAATTATTATCGCCGTATCTATCGAAGCCTTGTTAATGATCTTTAAATTCGCGTTAAAGGGCGATGGCCAACATATTATTGAAGCGGTCTGGATCATTATTGCGGTTGCGTTTCTTCTGGTGTCTCTGGGCGTTTATGTTTATTTGGGCAGCAAGGCGGAAGGGATGCTGTTGAACAATCGAGACAAGTTTAAGAAAACGGCTTGATTTGATTACTGCTCTTCCATGTCTTCAAGCTCTATATTGAGCGCCTTGGTTGAAAGCAATAATTCACTTACTGAGGCTAACAGCGATAAAACGATAAAGGACATGCTGAAGCCAAAAGTAATGTTGCCGTAATATTGCAGTCCGTAAAAAATCAGTCCCATAGCAAGTATGCAGCAGATGATGCCGATGACGGCCAGTAGCTGCATGGCAACAATAAACCGGATCCGGTATCTCAAGCTATCAATCTGTTTCTTAGTAACCTGGCTTTTAGATTTATTAAAGATGTTATGTTGCTCCCTGATCCGGTTGGCGATCGCCAGAAAACGGTTGGAATAAGCCAGAAACAAGACTGAAATGGCTGGAAATAAAAGAGCTGGTGTTGTGATGGCGATATTCATGGCTAGTTATAAGGGTTAGTTTGGTTAATACGGCAATTCGTCGATGGTTTCTTAGCGGAACTGGGTTATCGATTCATATCAAATGTTTATTTAAAAAGTTATGAAATGGAAATAACGTTTTTTGCCATTTCCCCGATTGCTATATTGGGATTCATCGCCTACTTCGTAAGGTGTGGTAAGCGTAATCTTCAGTAAAGCTACGGGTTTTGATCAAAATACCTTTTACCCAGTCTTTCAGTTTTGGTTTTTCAAGCTTGGATTTTGTTTTTTCAATTCAATTTTAAAAGTAATGTGCTCATGCAAGGATTAGCACAAGCCGTGCCGTTTGTTGAAAACTGCTTAAGTTAGCGAGTATTATGAAATTTATTCGTGCTGTTGATTGCTTGAGCGCTCCAGTTTGGTTATTAACGCACTATTTTGATGCGATTCAAGCTTGGATATGAGGGTATGAAAATATAACTAAAAAATCTCTTCAGTTCATTATTTGTTTTTTTGAAATCTTGGCGCAGCAATTGGGCTATTTTGATTGCATTCTTTGATTACCCTGACGAGATTAGAAAAATCATTTACTCCACCAACGCCATTGGATCGATTAATAGTGTGATCAGAAAAGCCACCAATCAAAGAAAAATATTTCCGCATGACGAGGTTGCCATGAAAGTCATCTAGTTGGCGATAGAGTATGCCTCTACAAATGGTCTATGCCTTTACGCGATTGGAAGCCTGTTATTAACCAGTTTATGTTTCCGGATCGGATGCCCAATTAAATTTAACTGCGGATTACACGGATTTTTTTACAGTCTTGATTGAATTGGCCATCATCTGTGAAGTGGCCAAACAAAATAATACCGTTTCCTACGATGGGATTGATGAAAAACTTGAGCTTGAAAAATGGATTATTAACGCGTCTTTTTTAGAAAAGACGGTCATTTCAATAGGAGATGGTTTGATTCATTAGTTTTTTATTCAATCAGTGTCTAACTTGCTCGAATAGCTTTTCATGCGTCGTTTATATCTTTTTAAAGCGCGGCGAGCTAGGCTGTCTAATCGCTTCTTATGGTTTGAGTAAGGAAGCGCAGAATCCTTTATATCTCTGATCGTGCAGTAAAGGCTCAAAGCCTGATGGATCAATTCATTAGTAACCATAGTGTCACTCTCCACCCGTTGCCAAAATAGTTTTGAAGTCATAATAAACGGGTCGGCTCTGGTTTATGGGTAGGTTGATGAGTTAATTGCATTATCAACTTTCGGCGTTCCTGGGTCATCTTGCAAGGGTACGTAATGCACCATAGGATAAAAAAAATATCATTTCAGATACGGTCTCTCCCAATGAAAAAATCTGAATGAGTATTTCAGAACTGCATACAGACAAAAACCCTCGCCACTTGGAAGCCGAGCTTTGTTTTCCAGCATCGCAAGATTAGTTACAAACTCTATTCAAACGCTAAAATGATAATAGCAATACTAGAGTTGGATAAACAATCCGTATAAACCCCTATATGTACTAACTCATATGATCAGTGGTCACAGGCTACCAAAGGCTGTTTAATTTGTTATTCACACTGTATAAAGACACCGCAATACTAGGTTCTGTTGACGTTTCACCAATCAGGTAGAATTTACCGTTTTGGATGGCATGAGCAGAATAGAGTTAAGCGATGAAGAGTGGGTAAGACTATTATCAAATTTAAAGAAGCTAGCGGGGATTCATGTTGGCTTACCCGATACGTGCAGGCTATTTATTAGCGCATCCCTGTGGATATCGCGCTCGGGGTCACAGTGGCGGGTGTTACCGCCAACGCATGGCAAGTGGAACAGCATCTTCAAGCGATTTTCGCGTTGGTGTGCAAATGGCGCCTGGGAGAAACTACTTGAGGGTGTAAGAATTTTTGTGTAAACGGTCATTAGGCAGGAAACTGCCATTTACTTTGTAAGGAGTCAAAATGACCATATCAAAACCCATCCCTACCG
>JBAZTN010000122.1:0-9275 GCA_041661895.1 Methylobacter sp.
CAATATCTGCATTCACCACATCCATGTGGATTATGCAGGAGGTAGAGCAATACAGGAGCAATTGCCGAGGCGAAGGTTCAGCCCTGTGCCCTAAAAAATAATGATAGAATTATAATATTGATTTTATTTGAAACTAAGCGAGAACTTATGACTGCTCCAGAAGCGCTATATGAATCAACACTGTCTTCTTTAAAGCTTCGTGCTCGCGGAAAAGTTCGCGATATTTACGATATTGATGATAAGCACATGCTGATTGTGACGACCGACAGGCTTTCTGCATTTGATGTGATCTTGCCTGATCCGATTCCCGGTAAAGGGCGTGTCTTAACCAGCGTATCCAATTTCTGGTTTGAAAAAATGAAGCACGTGATGCCCAATCATCTGGCCAATATTCCGTTGGAGCAGGTCGTTCCCGATCCCGCCGAGCGTGCGCAAATAGAAGGGCGCGCCATTGTCGTCAAATTGTTAAAGCCGCTGCCGGTTGAAGCGATAGTGCGTGGCTATCTGATCGGTTCCGGCTGGAAAGACTATCAAAAGACAGGTTCTGTCTGTGGCATTAAGTTGCCCGAGGGCCTGCAGCAGGCGCAGCAATTACCGGAGCCTATTTATACGCCATCCACAAAAGCAGAAATGGATCAGCATGACGAAAACGTCTCGTTTGAAAAAACCGTTGAGCTGATGGGGCGGGACATGGCAGAAAAAGTACGCGATGCCAGCCTGAAACTATACAAGGAAGCCGCCGCCTATGCTAAAGAGCGAGGCATTATTATTGCCGATACCAAATTTGAATTCGGCGTTGATGATGACGGCGTTTTATATTTGATCGATGAGGCTTTAACGCCGGATTCCTCACGGTTCTGGCCTGCCGATCAATATCAGGTCGGCATCAGTCCGCCCAGTTTCGACAAGCAATATGTCCGTGACTATCTGGAAACGCTGGACTGGGATAAAACCGCGCCCGGACCTCATTTACCTGCCGAAGTCGCCGAATTCTGCGCGAAAAAATACCGCGAAGCGGAAGTCAGGCTAACGCAAGGCTGATTCTGACGAACAATCGCAAGGCTGTTTGCTTCGAGCACGAAGCAAACAGTCCTGCCTCATAACAGCCCATGCTCGGCAAAAGAGTAAGGCTGTCCGTCACCAATAATAAAATGATCCAGCACCCGTATATCAAACAATGCCAATGCCTGTTTGAGCTTTTCAGTAATCTGTTTGTCGGCCTGACTGGGCTCGGAAATGCCGGACGGGTGGTTATGGGCAAAGATGACGGCCGCCGCATTGTGATGCAGCGCCTGCTTGGCGACTTCTCTGGGATAAACGCTGGCGCCGTCTATGGTGCCTCTGAATAATTCATCCAGCTGAATGACGCGGTGCTGGTTATCAAGAAATAAACAGGCAAACACTTCGTAGCTGTAGCCGCGCAGTTGTGCGCTGAGATAGGAGCGGGTGATTTCCGGGCTGGTTAGAGCATCGCCACGCTGCAGGGCTTCTTTAAAATGTCGTCTGGCCATTTCCAGCACTGCCTGGAGTTGTGCATAAGTGGCGTCACCCAGGCCTTTGCTCTGGCAAAAGCGTTGCTGGTCGGCGCCTAACAACGCCTTCAAAGATCCGAAATCAGTCAACAGATCACGGGCTAAATCAACCGCTGATTTTCCGGGCGAGCCGGTGCGCAGAAAAATAGCCAGCAGTTCGGCGTCTGTTAAAGCGGTCGAGCCACGCTGCAGCAGTTTTTCTCTGGGCCGGTCTTCTGCCGGCCAATCCCTAATTGCCATAAACCTCACCCTATTCGATTGAAATTTAAGCATAGAAGAATTTCCCTATACTTGCCATAATAATGCATTTATAGACGTTTCTGGATATCACTATTAACAAGCACATTTTATTAGCTATCAGCGGCGGCATTGCGGCTTACAAGTCGGCTGAACTGGTCAGACTGTTGCGAAAGCAGGGCGCTGAGGTGCGGGTGGTGATGACCCCTTCAGCCATGCAGTTTGTCAGCCCGCTCACTTTTCAGGCGCTTTCCGGCAACCCGGTGCATACCGAGTTGTTTGATACAGATGACGCCTGCATGGATGCAGGAGGTAGAGCAATGCATGGAGCAATTGCCGAGGAAAATGCAATGGGCCATATCAGTCTGGCGCGCTGGGCTGATGCGCTGGTTATTGCTCCGGCAACGGCAAACACGATTGCCAAATGCAGCCATGGTTTGGCTGACGACTTGTTATCAACGCTCTATTTGGCTGCAACCTGTCCGGTTTATGTCGCGCCTGCCATGAACCAAGCCATGTGGAATAAGGCGGTAACGCAGCAAAACATGCAAAAACTTAAGGCTCATGGCGTTATTGTCATCGGTCCAGAGCAAGGTGATCAGGCTTGCGGGGAAACCGGTTTTGGCAGGATGTCTGAACCCGCGGAAATTTGCTCCCGCTTGCTGACCAAGCCGACAGAGCAGTGCTTAAAGGGGGTGAAGGTTTTAATCAGCGCCGGCCCAACACGGGAACCCTTAGATCCGGTGCGCTACATCACTAATCGCAGTTCCGGGAAAATGGGTTATGCGCTCGCCAATGCCGCATTGAAAGCAGGCGCAGAGGTAACGCTGGTGAGCGGCCCGGTGACGCTGGCGGCTCCGGTTAATGTAGACGTTGTCAGTGTGGAAACTGCGACGCAAATGTACGAGGCGGTTATTACCAGGGCTTCGGAGCACGATATTTACATAGGCGCGGCGGCTGTTGCCGATTACAGCCCTGTGGTCATGGAACAGCAGAAAATAAAAAAACAGGCGGAACAAACAACGCTCGCGCTGCAAAAAACCAGAGATATTCTGGCTGAGGTAGCGCAACTGGAGAAGCGGCCGTTCACAGTCGGGTTTGCCGCAGAAACCCATGATCTTGAAGCCTATGCGCAGGACAAACTGGCGCGAAAAAAACTGGATATGATTGCTGCAAATTGGGTCGGGCGCGAACAGGGCGGCTTTGATAGCGAGCAAAATGCATTGCAGGTCTTCTGGGCAAATGGCCAGAAGACCTTGGCAATGACCGACAAAAATCACATAGCAGAGCAATTAATCAGCTTAATTGCAGAAAGGATGAAAACTAAAAAAGCATGAAAAAAATACAGTTTAAAATTCTGGATGGCCGTTTAGGCAAAGATATTCCGTTGCCGGAATATGCGACAGCAGGCTCTGCGGGGCTGGATTTGCGCGCCTGTCTGGATGAGGCGGTCGAATTAAAACCAGGGGAGACGGTGTTGATTCCAACAGGTCTGGCTATTCATATTGACGATCACCAGCTGGCCGCCGTTTTATTGCCAAGATCAGGCCTGGGTCACAAGCATGGCATCGTCCTGGGCAATCTTGTCGGGCTGATAGATTCAGACTATCAGGGGCAGGTTTTTGTTTCGTGCTGGAACCGTGGCGATAAGGCTTTTACCATCAATATCGGTGAGCGGATTGCGCAAATGGTTTTTGTGCCGGTAGTGCAGGTGCAGTTCGAACAGGTAGCCGAGTTTGATGAAAGCTTGCGTGGCATCGGTGGCTTTGGCCATACAGGTCGTCATTAAGCTGTTTTAATGATCCTGACTGTCGGTGCAGGCATTGTTTGCAGGGCAGCGAAGGCTTTCCGGTCTAACCACGACTTCGCTGGTTAATTGTTTTGAAGCCGATACACAAAACGCGTTGCCCAGCATTCAAGAGCAATTCAGACAGCTTATGAAGAAAATAAAACCCGATATTGCATTACTTTTTTAAGAATGAGAAACCAGAACATGAAGGAAAAAAGAACAGCTCACCAGATAGCCGATGTACTGATTGAGGCTTTGCCCTATATTCAGCGCTTCAAAGGCAAAACCATCGTGGTTAAATTTGGCGGCAATGCCATGGTTGATGAAGAGCTCAAACACAGCTTTGCCAGGGATATCGTATTGATGAAACTAGTCGGCTTAAACCCGATTGTGGTTCATGGCGGCGGGCCGCAAATCGGGCAGTTGCTGGAAAAATTAGGCAAAACCACAGGCTTTGTCGATGGCATGCGCATTACTGACAGCGAGACCATGGATGTGGTTGAGATGGTGCTGGGCGGACTGGTGAACAAGGAGATTGTTAATTTAATCAACATGCACGGCGGTAAAGCAGTAGGCTTGACCGGTAAAGACGGCAATTTTATTAGAGCCAAAAAACTGCACCTGACTCCCCGTGACACGCTTCCCCCGGAGATTATTGATCTGGGGCATGTCGGTGAGGTGAGCAGCATAGATCCGGCGGTTCTCGATATGCTTGGCGGCAGCGATTTTATTCCGGTTATTGCACCTATCGGGGTTGGCGATGATGGACACTCCTATAACATCAATGCCGATCTGGTTGCGGGGAAAATTGCCGAACAGTTAAAAGCCGAGAAATTGATTTTGCTGACCAATATTCCGGGCATTCTGGACAAGCAAGGGGAGCTGCTGACCGGCTTGTCGATCAAAAAGACCGAGGAGCTTATTAGTGACGGCACCATTTCCGGCGGCATGATCCCCAAAACCCGTTGCGCTACCGATGCGATAAAGGGCGGCGTGACCAGTGTACATATCATTGACGGACGGGTTGATCATGCGGTGCTGCTGGAGTTGTTTACCGATCAGGGTGTCGGCACTTTATTGCTGAATGGGTAGGCTAAGCTAAGGCATTTTTACCACGAAGAACGCGAAGGTAAGCTTCGTGGTTTAATATTTTAAGTGCGCCTGTAGGATGTGCTGAACGCAGTGAAGCGCATCAATATCGACCAAACTTCACGCGAGCGATGCGCTTCGTGCCTCAGCACATCCTAGGCTCTACTTGCTGAATAAACGAGACAACCTCAATCAATTACTACTAGTTTTGGCCTTTCGTCTTTGAGCAGCTCGGCGACAAGCTCAATGTGAGCCGCAAATTGAGGTATCACAGGAATTTTCCAGGCTTTTCCTGCGACACGGGATAGTAAATTATTCAACCAGACCCGGTTCGATTGCGCTTGTTGAATAATTAATTGGTAGGATTCCCCATCGCTAACGATGGCAAAATCTTCCAGCCAAACCTCAATCGTTTCTGATTCACCGAGGAGCTGAATTTGAACGTATGCTTTTCGCGCATCGATGTCAAAATTAAAATCTGCTAATTCCGCAATGCCCTTAAGTATTATATTTGCCACCCAAATAATTATTATATTGGGTGTCAATTTGATTGCCATTTTTATTAAACTGGTTTTAAAACTCATTTTTAGCCTTTATCGGTTATGGGGTAAGGTCTCTAATTTCAATCGTTCTTTGCTTTGGTCGGTGCAAAACTCAAAAATGTTACCAAACTCCCCTGCTTAATACTATTTTGTCAGCAAAATTCTTTATTGCTGAATTGACAGAATACGCATCGCGTACTTTTATTGAGCGTGAGGTGGTAATAATGGGGGCGGTGTCTACCTGACTAATCATGCGGCACAATATGCTACGCTATTGACGCCTACAGATTGCGCCTTATCGCATTAGGTAACGTTTTAGGGAAGGGGCGCGAAGTTGGCTTGCAAGCGAAGCGTCCCTCTTGTCCGAGAGGCTAGGTTGCTGTGGGGTGGCCGTCAAGATGTCCCATACCTCAAGACGTGAAAAGTAGAGGTGGTCCTGTCTATAAGTCCAAGGTCCAAATAGTGCAAATGCCAGTTCAGCTTCATCGCCTTGACTGTTTTGTGCGGCAACATACTGAAGATCTCTGAACGGGACGAAAGGTCGTCAAGTCTTGGATCGATTGAATTGATAATCCGCGCAAACTCAGACGCAATGCTAGTGTGATTAAGTGAGTGTCCGGAGGTTGTGATTGGGTTGCTGACATAGACTTCTCCGGGCTTTCTGCCTATAGAACTTCTTCGGTCATATATTTCCCATAAGCGTTCTCTTTCGGCAGTCATTGTCTGCGAGATGGGATCAGTCGATTCAAACACGGAATGGTCAAAGAACCCGATCGCATTGATTTTGTCTCTCGTCACTTGGGCGAACAGCATGTTGTCGGTGCGTTTGGCGTGGCCAGTCGCCTCGATTAACTGACTCAAATGCAGGTGGTGATAACCCATGACAATGAGAAAGAAATCCTTGTCTTCCCACTTATCTGTGAATGATGCCGTGTTCGATGATGCTGGAGTAAAGCCGTTGCGAACTGCTCGCAGAGATAGATAAGGGGTTAAGTCGTCTCCACGACTCGCCCTTTCAAGAAGTGCTTTTGTGTCGACGGCTAACATTTTCCACCTTCGGTCAGCTGTCAAGGTGGGTTCAATTGTTACCTTGCGAGGGCGGGGTGGGATTAGGCGATAAGCCCAATTTGTGTAGTCGATTAAGAGCGAGCCAAGCGGCTTGGCCTCGAGTACGGCAAGCGTCTCTCGATCATTGGGAAACTTCGGGATGTTCTTGGCAATGGCTAATCGAAACTGTTTAAGTCTTTTCGATTCCGACGAGTGGTCAGTCTGAATTGTGGTGGTCATTCGTCAGCAACCTCACTAATATTAGACATCCTAAATAACACAAAATATTGCGTTATTGGCTTATCTAATATCTTATAAAATTAAAAATCATTATTATTTTATTCTGGTGCATTTAGTACGACCGAACTAAATCTAGGTAGTGTCACCCCGTTATTTAGCCAGCGCAGATTCAATATAAGGCTTGAACGCAGACCTTATATCCTTCGCTTTCTGGCCGGCGCAAAGCTCTCTGCCCAGCGATGATTCGCGGCAGCGTATGTCGAGAAACAGTTGATGCTTTTTATCTGCGCCCTCGATTTTAGCAAGAGACAAGCTCAAGTCGCTGTCTGTTTCCGGTGCATGCGCAATAATCAGCTTGTCGGTGTTAGTCTCGATAGCCGTCGTGGAATGTGCGTTAATAAAGTTACGTGCAATTCCCCAGGCGTTTGAGCATTGCGCATAACTATCACAAGGATACAGTCCAAGTTCATCTGCGATGGTAGCACTCGGTTTTTGTGTATTAGTATTTGCTTTGGTTAAGAATTTATAACGCTCAATATCGGCTTCAAACTCAGCTTTAATCTCACCCTTTTTTTCGGCATGTTTATTGATCTCGCCGCGAGCAACCTGAATTTGTGCTTGGGTCGCTTTGATCTCGTCCAGCATGGGTTGCGGGATTTTTGTGCCTTTGCGTTCAATTGCTGCCGCTTTCTTTTGCTGTGTTTCCAGCTGGCTTTCCGCGCGTTTTAAATTGCCCTCCAAAACATGTTTCTGGGAATCCAGCGCCTGCATTTTTCCGGCAAGAGCCGCTTGCATGTCATCCAGATTGCGGAAGGTGTTGAGTAAAACCTTGTCGCGGGCCAGTTGTTGGGCGATGACTTTTTCCTGTGCCTGTTTTAAAGCGTTAAGCCGCTCATCTTGGGCAAGTTGTTCCTTTGTTTTTGCTTTTTCAGTGACATCAACAATCCGGCCTTTTTCATTCAGCGACTCCCGGCGAAGTTGGGATTGTTCCGGTGGCACCTGGTCCGAGAAAATGGTTTTGCCATGCTCATCTACCCATTTATACATTTTTTTTTGCATGGATAGCTGGGCTGGCGAATAGACAAAGTAAAAAGGCTAAAAAAATGCTGCTTGAAAAAGTACGTATTTGCATAGTGGATTAAATAATTCTTTCTGGATTTGAAACGTGTTGTTAAAGATAGCAGATATAAAAATTATTGAATTGCCGATATAGTTTTTCCGGCTATGGGCGGGAACGCTATATTGCTATAGTGGAATTTCAGATTGTAAAGGTTCGAGAGTCTTGTTGGGACGGTAATGGCAATGCGCCTTTCACCCGGAAATGAGTTCGCACGCAGATATGCTGACAGTGAACCCATGGGTTATCAATTCAATCAGATGATGATTGCTTTGCCAACAATGGGCGGGGCTTTGATTCGCGGTTTTAAACGGTCGCTATACAGGCCGAACCATTCAACTTTACTGGCTTTGGGGTGAACATGGAGCTTCAGGGTCAAAACGCCATGTTCGTAAGCGTATCAGTTCAACTGATTAAACTGGCTAATTGATGCAGCGGCGGCAGTATGACCATTTTCGCTAGTTGCAAAAGCATCAGAACGGCCAGAGGCGACAAGTCGATACCGCCCAGGTCAGGAATAAATTTCCGACAAGTGCTGAGCAAAGGTTCAGTCAGACTATCCAGTATGGAAGATGCAGAACTGAAAGCGCCGGGATTTATCCAACTGAGTATTGCCCGAGCAAACACGGCATAGATAAATATATTAATCAGTAGCGAAATCAATTGCGTGAGCGATAAAATGGTCAATGCGCCTATGCCAATGGAGACGCCTTTCAACATCAAAATCGAGAAATCTGCAAGCATTTGCAGGGTGAGCACCAGCACAAGCGAAGAGGTGTCTATTTTTCCGATAGGTGGCACAAAGCGGCGCAGGATTCTTAAAGGCGGATGGGTCACCTTGACCAGAAACTGTGAAATAGGGTTGTAAAAGTTAGCGCCACACCATTGCAATAAAAACCGCAGTAATACCGCAAGGATATATAAAGAAAACAGGCTGTCGATTACAAAAATAACCGGGTCAGTCATGTAGCTAGAGTCCATCAGGTATTCTCCGTTTGTTTAGACATTTCAATTGAGCGGTCCCGGGCGGCATGTAATGCTTTTGAAACCAGCTCGGTAAAGCCGCCTTGATGGAAGGTTTCTATGGCCTGTTGTGTTGTGCCGCCGGGGGAGGTGACGCGTTTGCGTAACAGTTCCGGTGACTCGGATGATTCCAGCGCTATTTTAGCTGCACCCAAGGCCGTTTGCTGGATTAATAAACGTGCGGTAGTTTCGCTCAAGCCCAGATCTAAAGCGGCTTTTTCCATGGCCTCCATGAGCAGAAAATAATAGGCGGGTCCGCTGCCGGAAACGGCGGTAACTGCGTCCAAGTCGCTTTCATCTTCAACCCAGAGAGCAATGCCGACAGAGCGCAAAATGTTTTCCGCCAGGTTGCGTTGCTCAGCCGTTACCTTGTTGTTGGCATGCAATGCGGTTGCGCCCGTCAGCACCAGCGCCGGTGTGTTGGGCATGCAGCGAACAATTGCCGTATCAGCGCCCAGCCAGCTGCTCAGGCTGTTTTGGCTAATGCCTGCAGCGATGGATACGATCAGTGATTTTCGCTGCTGGATTAAGTGGGCGATGCTTTTTGCTACATCGGCCAGAGTCTGCGGCTTGACGGCCAGTACGATGACATCAGCTTCATTAACGACGGCATCATTACTTGCCGAGGTGTGAATGTTAAGTTCTGCCGCCAGAGTTTT
>JBAZTN010000123.1:0-9217 GCA_041661895.1 Methylobacter sp.
ATTCTAACCTGTGTCCGTTGGTACCTGGCTTACCCGCTGAGCTACCGGAATCTGAAAGAAATGATGGCGGGGTGGGGTGCACAGGTCGACCATTCGAACATCTACCGCTGGGTCCAAAAGTTCACGCCTAAACTGGAGGCCACTTTCCGCAAAGGCAAGAAGCGTCCGGTCGGCAAGAGCTGGCGGATCGACGAAACGTACATCAAGATCAAGGGTCAGTGGAAATACCTTTACCGCGCTGTCGATAAGGAAGGTCAAACTGTTGATTTCCTTTTGACCATTTATCGCGACAAGAAAGCCGCTCTGCGCTTTTTCAAGAAAGCCATCCGACAACACGGTTTGCCGGATAAGATGACAATCGACAAGAGTGGTGCGAATACCGCTGCTCTTGATGCATTAAATGATGAGCCCAAGTCAATATTGAAGTTCGTCAAAGCAAGTATTTGAATAATCTGATTGAGCAGGATCACCGAGCCATCAAACGAATTGTTCGCCCGATGCTTGGGCTTAAATCCTTCCGTACTGCCAGAATCACTTTGCAAGGCATTGAGCTTATGCACATGATCAAGAAAGGTCAGATGGTTTCTGTCTACGGCCAAAATCTATCTGCTGCAGGACAATTTTACTCATTGGCTGCCTGAAACCAAGTCGGAACAGACAATCTGCACTCGAAAAAAAATCAACGCAACAGAGCCGCTCTTTTACAATGCATGAGAGACCCTATACAGAGTCAATTCAGTAATACACCCTAAACGATCGCTGTATTTGCTCAAACTCATATAGATAAGGCTTTGCCACTTCGTAGTTGGCGGCCACTACCAGTAAATCATGGGAAAAAACCGAGGTGTTGTACCAGTTGAAACTACCTTCAATGACGATGTAGTCGTCGATAATGCAATATTTGGAATGAATCGGGGAATAAGGCACGGGATGATCGTCTTGTCCGTAAACCAAGCCTACCGGAATACAGGCATACTTTAATCGGTCTACTGTCGGCAGCAACGGGCGAGCCAGTTCTTCCCCCATCGACCGTTCTATGCCAATCCGCCCCTGTCTGGCCAGATGGCCGTTAAGCAGGATATGCACGTTGACGCCCCTGTTCTTGGCATTTATCAGCGCATTGATCACGCTGTCATGATGATCTCCGAGCAAATCCCCAATCAAAAACAATGACACTTTAATCGAATACCTAGCGCGGTTAATTTCTCCTAATATGGCATGATGCGGGCGGTAGGGTTTGCCGTTCAGCATGACGTGCCGACCAAAGGTATAGAGCAGATTGAAATGGCTCAAAGGGTCGATGCCGTATTTTTGATTGACGCCGCCCCGCTGACTTTGAAAGATGTTGTCCAGCAGACGGCAGATGCCTTTGGAATGAAAGGTCATCCCCGATTCCCAATTAGCCCACCAGCGATCGAAGGTGATATTGAATGAACCCAGTATGCTGTCCTCATCGTTAAAAATAATGAATTTGGTGTGCATATCCGGCTCCACTTCGATCAAATGATGCTTGGGGCTGCAAAACACGCCGATCAATTCAATCCGGGAGCGCTTCAATCGCGCATAGTTTTGGCTGTTGGTCAAGGTCGTTTTTCGCCAATCGACAATGCACTGAACCAAAACCCCCTGCTCACTGGCGCTGATTAGATGAATCGTAAAATCATGGTCGTCAATGCAGTCCACACTGACTTTTATCGTGCATAGCCGCTCAGGATTCTCGTGCTTACAGCGGATAACCTTGTCGATCAGGTCGTGAATATAACGCTTGGGATGATAAGGATGATGCTGCTGGCCTTTAGTGAATTTGGGCACCAGTTGCAAGGCTTCGAAATGATGGTTGTACCAGTCCACATCACTTTGCAATTCACCGGCATTCAGCTCGTAGGTTCGATAGCTGTTGGCTGTCGCCCAATCCCTGGTTATTCTCCGGTACTGCGGCCGATCTCCCTGGAGTTGATGCCAATCCATATAGATATATTCGTTTTGGGAAGCAATGGAGCGCTCATCCAGATGCACGATAAAGGTGAACTTAACGCAGTTGATCTGGCAGAAGTTATTGGAAAACGGGTGTATATAAAAATCACGCGTACAGCGCTTGTGACGATCCCACTGAATGTCATAGGCATCGGTATCGACGATGAAGGTTTCACAGACCGTATCGCGGTAGACTTTTAAGACAACTTTTACATTGGCCTGAACGCCGTAAAACACATCGAAATCTATTTTTCCCCAGCGGATATAGAATTTGTCATTGAAATCGTTCACTCTTTGAAAAGAGCCACCCAGGTTTCCATGGGTGGGCGAGGCGTAATGTTCAGCTATCTGCATAGTTTATCTCCATGAAAAAAGGGGGATAGGCATCTATGTTTATTTGGGCACAAAGGTCATCAAATAACCGCAATGATCAGAAACCCTGCCATAATCCTGCTCGGTAAACAAAACCGTCGCTGACGTGACCCGCAGTTCGCTGGTCTTGTTCAAGAAAATATAATCGATACGATAATCGTCAGCCAGATAATCCTGCCAGTAAGGATCGTTAACCCTGAAGATTTTTTCAAACAAGCCCCGTGAATTGGCCGCCAAATACTGATCGTCATATTGGTGGGCATCGACCACCAGATGATACCCTTCCGACCCGGCAACAATGTTAAAATCGCCGCACAGCAAAGTGGCGCTGACCTGCGTCGACTGTTTAGTCTCGGCCCACTCGCACAGCCGTTTAAATTGACCGGCAAAGCCGTCTTTCCACCAGCTTAAATGCGCCGAAAAAATATTAACACGCCCCATGTAAGGCGCCTTGATTTGGGCCATGACCACTTTTCTGGAGTGGATGTTGTAGGCATCATGGCTATCCGACATATATCTGGCATCCTGCTTGATGAACGGATATTTGCTTAGAATAGCAACACCTTCGCGATACCGGTCAAAACCCAGATGCGACCAGTCGGTGTGGATATGGTAGGGCGTAGCCAGACGATCGTTAATTATTCTGGCGGAATTGGACTCCCAGTCCCCTACCCCATCATTCCAAAGTTCCGCCACTTCCTGTAGACAAACGACATCGGCATTCAGTTCGTCAATCGCCTTGGCTATCTGGGAGAATTTATAATCTTGGTTATCTTCCTGATAACAATGCAGGTTAAGAATCAAAATTTTCAGCGGCTCGCGACTGACCGAGTAGTTTTTGCCGCAGTTGTTATCCCAAAAAACCTGGCCGTGACGTTCAACGCAAATACTATATTGCAAGTGAAAAGCCTGACCTATCCTAAGCCAGCCTTTCCAGATAGCAGTCCCGTACTGATTGGGATTTCTGGCATTGCTAAGCGCTTCTTTGTCCCAATAGGTTCTTTTGAAATGGCACGGAGTTTTATGGGTGTGCCGCCAGTTATCCGTCGTCCAGTGCACCGTCACCTTGTCGGCATCGGTGAACTTGTCCACCGCTACGGTGATTGGAACGTTTTTCTGTCCGTCATCCAGTTTGTTCGCAAAATCGATGTTCAAAATCGGGACGGCGCAAGCCACCTTGATGCCCGAGTCGGCCTGACTGGAATAATTTACGCCCCGATTGTTATCCCAGTACTCGGCCCACGAAGCCTGATAGCGGAGTCCGAACTGGATATTGCCGGGCAAAGATTTTGCCGGACTGAGCTGAAAACTTACCCGGGCCTGCCAGTACTCCTGATCGTGTTCCGACTTGCTGTGATGGCTTGCAGGCAGGGTTTGCCATACGCCGTCTTCACCCGACCAGATCACATCAATGCGTTTGTCGTAACTGATGCTTTCCACCCGCATAAAAAAGCTCAAGCTCTGCTGAACGCCTGATTTTTTTCGGGTAATCACATTTTCAACATACAGCAGTTGGATTTTGTCCATCCTTTGTCTCCGTGATTGCTGGCCTTATATATAGGGCAGAAGGAAAGATACTGGATGTAGGGTACGGCTGTGTGCGCACCCTACACACTAGATTTAAAACCCGCCCCTGCGCGTGAAGGATTGTAATCCCGAAAATCAATGTGCGGAAAAATATTATCCATGATCTCCAGAGCGGTCAAATAACGCTCATTGATCCTGTTCTTACGAAAACTGTCATGTAGATAGTTAAATCTGGCTAAATGATCGGTGATGCGCTTGTTCGCATAGTCGATGGTTGTCCCTGATTTCATGATAAATGGCCAATCAGAAGCTTGGGCCAGCAAAATCGATCTGGCGGCCTGATTCAAAGCCCGAGTCTGTAATGGAGTAAGTGTTAAACCCTGAACAACGCGCGCCAATTTTTCCATCTCCAGTTCGGCCTTGTGCAGCAAGGGATAAATCCAGTCATTTGTTTCATTGATCCAGTAACCGGAATAACCTTGCTCGCCCCAGGTCGATGCGGACGGTGTAGCGACCTGAGTTGAAGGCTGCTGCTTTAAATAATCGCTGCAACTGATAAGCTGCACACCGCTGGTTTTTTCGCTCGCCAATCTCAATACACATTCCAACCAGTGCGTGCCTTCAAACCACCAATGGCCGAACAGTTCGGCATCGTAAGGCGCGACAATAATCGGCGGCCTGTCCATAGTAGCGCCAAGCAGACCAATTTGACGCTGACGTTTATCGATAAAATCCTGGGCATGTTTATAGGCTTTTGCCAATGCCTGTCTAGGATTATAAATTTCCTTGGGCAGGTTCTCTCCGGTTACGCGATGATATTTAATTCCGGTATTGATACGGGTTATCCCGTCGAGAATATAGGGCGCAATATAATCCGCGTCCAACTCAAAACCTATGTCTCTATAGTATTCGCGGTAGTCTGAATCGCCCGGATAGCCTTCTTTGGTGCTCCAGACCTGCGACGACGACTCGGGATCGCGCGCAAATGCCGCAACACCGTTGCCGCAAGCTATCGGCGCATAAACTCCATTTCGGGGTTGCTGACTGGCATCCATAACGCCGTGAGTATCTACAAAAAAATACTTAATACCTGCATCAGCTAGCAAAGTCTCCAGGCCTGGATAATAGCCACATTCAGGCAGCCAAAAACCGGTCGGGGCATGGCCGCAATTAGATTTAAATGTTGCGATACCCAAATTGATCTGGTTGCGGACTGCGGTTTCGCTGACATTGAGCAACGGCAAAAAACCGTGGGTCGCGGCTGTCGTTATCAACTCAAGCTTGCCGGTGGCTTGGTGTTTTTGAAATGCCGCCAGCAAATCGCCTTGATAGCAATCTTGGTACGTGTTTAATACGTTCAGAAAAAATCGTCGATAGAGCCGCGCCAACTTTTGAAACTGCGGCTGCCTGCGGGTTCTGATGATTTCCTTTTCAGCCAGTTCCAGGCGACTATGCAGATGTTCCAGATAGCGTGATTGCAGCAAGTCGTCGCGCAGCATCGACATCAGCGTCGGCGACAATGACAGCGTCAGTCGGTAATCCACATTATCGGATTCTAACCGGTCGAGTACGCCGATCAGCGGCAGATAGCATTCGGTAATGGCTTCGAACAGCCAGTTCTCCTCAAAAAAACTGTCATGCTCAGGGTGTCGCACATAGGGAAGATGTGCGTGAAGAATAATGCTCAGGAATCCTTGCCCGGCGCTCAGTAAGCTTTTTGTCATCACGCTTATTTGCTGATTCCTAGTCCTGAGGCGTTTTTACCCAGGCAATAAGTGGAGTTTTCATGGTCTTGATGCCACGCCGTCCGTCCACGGGGAGCATGAATCATGTTCGAATGTACAAATTCAATAAAACTGTCATCTGCACAACATTTACCTATGGCGGCTGAATAAGCCATATCATCAACCGGCCTGGGTAAGGACACTTGTTGATGTGTCATAGCGTTATCAATGGCTACGTCGAACCATGATGCCGTTTCTATGTCTGTGCTTTCTTCGCCGGATTGCGAATAAATTCTTAAGGTGAGTTGATTCTTGCAATCGTTATCAGGCTCAGAGGAGGTTACACGGCTTTCGCCAAGATTCCAATACGCATGAAGGTGGCCAGGATCAACGGGCAAAAGCATCAATTCGGGGGTATTGTAGGACGGTTTCGGCGCAAAATCGCGACCAATTTCCTCGCCAATATCCAATAGTTCCCTGGGCGAAAGCCTGATCTTTTGGATAAGTTCCGGAATGCAGCTTGTATAACATGGCGTAAAATTTCGACTGATTTCCTGACTGATTTCAAGCATTTCTTTCGCCGATAGATTGATCTTGGAATTGTATCCTGAATGCAAAAACATCATTACCAGCCTTAAACGTTACAATTACCTTATCTAAAACTCTTTCAGACACCCAAATAAATGCAGCCCCTTTTTCTTAGATTATCTCTAACAGACGGCCTTAAAAAACCAGCTTATCTTAAGTATACGTAGTAAACCCCGCATGGTCTAGTACACGGCCTCAATTACCGCCAAACAACAGCTCACTTGTAATGACAAATTCAAATCAGCAAACCAGATTCTCAAAAACGACTACAGCCCTTGTATTTACCGAATAAAAATCTTCGCGCACCGATTTTTGATCTTGCGGAGACACTATATCCTGCGGTGAAGTCAACGAAGTGTCCAAAGCCAGGCACCATGCGTGACCGGCAATCACCGGCAGCTCAATGCTAACTTGCTGATCCGACATGTTCATTACAACATGCAAATCAGGTTCGTCACTTTCAATGCCCGCCAAGGTAAAAGCCAGCAACTTGGCTTCAGGATCACCCCATAATGGCTTATTGATTTCAGTACCATGCCATTGAATTTCGGCTACGCCCCTGGCAGTAACAGGTTTACCCGTCAAAAACCGCCGCCGCATGATGGCAGGGTGTCTTTTGCGCAACGCTATCATCAATTGCACAAAACGCAGCATATCGGACTTGTGCTCGGTCATATTCCAATCTATCCAGGACAATTCGTTATCCTGGCAGTAACAATTATTATTGCCGTGCTGGCTGTTTAATAACTCGTCACCCGCAAGTAGCATGGGGACTCCCTGACTGAGCAGCAACATGGCGAAAACATTTTTTGCCTGTTTTCTGCGCAACGCCAGAATGCCTGGATCGTCGGTTTCTCCCTCAATGCCGCAATTGAAACTTAAGTTATTGTTGCAGCCATCCTGATTATGTTCACCATTGGCATAGTTATGTTTTTGGTTGTAACTGAACAAATCGTACAGGGTAAAACCGTCGTGACAGGTGACGAAATTAATGCTGTTAATAGGCAGTCGGCCTTTGTGTTCATACAGATCATTACTGCCGCAAAGGCGAGTTGCAAGCTCGTTGATCAGCCCCTTATCGCCGCGAACAAAACGCCGAACAACATCCCGGTATCTGCCGTTCCATTCAGCCCAGCGATAACCAGGAAAACTGCCGACTTGATACAGTCCAGCCGCATCCCAGGCCTCGGCAATCAGCTTGGTTTTAGCCAGCTGCGCTGACAGCTCGATACCCCAGAGCAAAGGCGGGTCTTGCAGGACTTCGCCGCCCTCCCCTCGCGCTAACGCGCTGGCAAGGTCAAAACGAAAACCATCAACATGCATTTCCCTGACCCAATATTCCAGACAGTTGATAATAAAGTTGGCCACCAAGGGATGATTGGCGTTTACCGTATTGCCGCAACCGGTGTAGTCATGAAGAATGCTTTTGTTAAACTTGTCGTGATGATAAAAAATATCATCTCCTATGCCCCTGAAATTAATAATCGGGCCATCTGCTCCGGCCTCAGCGGTATGGTTAAACACAACGTCCATAATAACGCCTATGCCGGCTTGGTGCAGCGCTTTGACCAAATCGCGAAATTCCCGTACATGAGTCCCCTGCTCCGGGGTGACGCAGTAACCAGGATGTGGACTAAAAAAACTGTGAGTACTGTAGCCCCAGTAATTTTTCAGGCCCAAATCGGCCGTATTTTTAGGAACATCCTGCTCATCGAAAGCCATCACCGGCAACAGCTCGACGTGGGTAATACCGAGTTTTTTCAGGTACGGAATTTTTTCAATCAACCCGGCAAAAGTACCCGGATTATTCACTTTTGAAGAGGAATGTCTCGTAAAACCGCCTACATGCAGTTCATAAACAATGGCTTTTTCGCTACGAATGTGTAGCGGCATATCGCTTTCCCAATTATAACGATCGTCAACGACAACACAGCGCATCGCGGTAAGCATATTGTCGCCCGGCTTGCACGCCGCATTGCGGCTCCAGCGTTTATGGCTGACTGCGCGCACCCAAGGGTCGATCAGCTGCTTGTCCTTATCAAAATGCAGACCCGCTTCACGAACTTGAGTCGGCCCGTCCATGCGCCATGCGTACCAAGTGCCGACCGGCAAACCAGCCACATAAACGTGCCAGGAAAAAAAAGTGCGATTAATGTCTTCCTGCAACACGATGGTTTGAAAGGGCTCAACGCAGTCTGACGTGCTAAACAACAAAAGTTCCACATGCGTCGCATAACGACTGAAAATGGAAAAATTAACGCCCTTGGTTTTAGCCCTGGAGCCGGAAGGATAAGGACTTCCCGGCTTTGCCTGGTATTCTTTTCTGTGCATAGCCTCATCTCGCGCCTTGCTATCACAAAGCATAATTATCTAGTTTGGGTTGTTTTCAATTGAAAACAGGAATTTAAAACTTGCTCACAAATATGTTGAAAGGATAGACCATTTTAACCGTTTGAATTCAAATAAGTTTAGCGCCTCTTAACAAAAGTTAGGGAACATGATTTCGTATACCACTCACCCACCGAAAAATGGTGTCAATGGGACATATACTGTCGTAATTTCGCGCACAGAGCGGTCTTTAGGGAATACCATTGGGGTTCCTCCAGACCATTTCGTTTGGATCCTGCTGCGGATGTACATACCGAGCGCCGACCCATCCTTAAGCGGCCAAAGTCTGATTGGCGGGGTACCTCTGCCCACCATAGTGCTGACGGCAAACGGAGTGAACCAGGAGTTGTCGCCGTGCTCGCCAGTCAATGACTTGCAAGACATGACCGCTTTACTCCAAGATCTCTTCGGCGGTGTCGATTTGAATAATCCCGAAGACATGCCGTCCTCCGATCGGCTGTGGTTTGCACCGATAAAAGCCCCACCGATGACACTATTCCCCAACCCGCACAACAAGGGTTCTGTCGCAAAGTTTGTCAGATTTATGGATAATTTGTAATTTCTAGTGATTGAACGAACCGATGATCAGTTTTAAAGGTGCCCATTTTCCAAAAGATGTCATTCTATATGCCGTATTTTTCTAT
>JBAZTN010000124.1:0-9088 GCA_041661895.1 Methylobacter sp.
AATGTGTCGTAAAAGGAGGCAGCGCAAAACCGACGTGATCGGCAGGCAACTGGTTATAACGACGAATCAGAACGGGCTCGCCATAGCGCGCATGAAAGGTTTCACCGGGTACATTGCCGTTGAAGCCCCAGACTTTTGTGGGTGGTAAATTGCTGTGGTATTAATGGTCAAACTCACGGAGAACCTGGATATACGTCTTCTGCGGTAAAAACTCGTCGTAGCGTTGATGTCTAGCCGGATCGATGGGTGGGTCCAGTGGGAAATTTATAGGCTCCGCGACCGGTATCATCGGCAGAGGATCTACAAAGGGACTCAGATTAAAGTCGTGCGAACCAGGGTCATCTTCGGCGAGTGGTAAATCGCCTGCGGTGCATAAATCGGCCAATTCTCCAGCGCCAAAAACTTGCTGCGCAGTCGCCACGCTGGCGCCGGCTGTCAGCAAGCCTAGCTTAAGCATATTTCTTCTTGATGTATTCGTCATAGTTAATGTCTTTATTATAGGTAAAATTATGTAATAAATTTAATTCCGAAACAGACGGGTTCCGATCTTTTATTAGCCTTCCAAACCGATTTGAAAGTAGGGATGAGCCGAGATCAGATCATCTTCAATTTTCCCCACACCAAGGATGCCTCGCTTAAACACCAGTTCTATAAGAACTAATTATTTATGTCAAGGCATACCTGGGATAGAAAAACTGAGAAGTAGATCGTATTTTTAAACAGCAAAAAATGCGGCATTAAGACATTTTCTAAGGAAGATTTAAAATTATAGTTATGAATGATATTCATTCACTTTATGAATACATTAGTGACCAGCTGCAATTTAATAGCTACACTTCCGATAGATTAAAATAGCAATGGATTAATCGAATATGAATATTCGTAACATAGACCTCAATCTGTTACATGTTTTTGTTACTGTTTATGATTGTAAAAGTATTACCCTAGCAGCCAAACAGCTTCACCTTTCACAGCCAGCTGTCAGTAATGCGATTACACGATTAAATAATACTTTAGACATGGTGCTTTTTGTCAAAAGCAATAGAGGGATCGTACCTACCAGCCAGGCTGACGCCTTATACCTCGACATTAAATGTTGCCTTCAAAAAATAACATCCACATTGTCGCAACAAAGCCATTTTGATCCCGCAACCTCTGAACGTACTTTTCGAATAGCAACTTCCAACTATGGTGAAGTTACTCTGTTTACAAAACTCGTCCCTCATCTTCTGCGTGTTGCACCTAATATAAAAATCGTTCGCGAGTTTTTCCCAATCAATGATTTCAGTCAGCATCTACAAAAAGGTAAGTTGGATTTAGTCTTGTGTCTTGATTACCCTGTTGAAAAGGGTATACATAAAGAATTTTTATATAATGATTCTTCCGTATTAATCACTGGCCCACAGCATCCGCCATTGCCGGAAAATTTAACAATTGATGACATCATAAAACTTGATTTCATTAGTTTTAAACATGAATGTAATACCTTTGATATATTTAATAACCATCCCGATTTTCGTACTCCTCGTTTTACAGTAACATCTATGTGGAGTGTGTTTTCCATTGTATCCACTACAACATTAGCGGCTGTTTGCCCTTATTTCTATGCAAATATTCTTGAGAAATTCCTGCCGATTAAAGTTCACCGTATAACTGATGTTGAAAAAATTGTGCTAAACCTTTACTGGCGAGACGCAAGACCCTGGCCATCAGTGGCTTAGAGAGTTGATTAAAGATATGTGTATTGATAAATATTGACAATGTCGTACGTATTAATTGATGTTGCACTCACTTATTGACTGATATCCGAACTTTTTTGTTAGGCTCACTGAATATTTTCTGTAAGGTTTCCGGTTGTATTAACGACTTATTAATAAATCGACAAAGGGGAACTACAATGATCGCAAGCGCTTTATTCATCATGGCGTGTTTTTAATTTGAAATACTAGAGGAAAACTATGACTACCAGTATCGAAATCAACGAATCCGTCCGCCATTACTATGGCCAGGTTTTGCAATCCAGCAATGACCTGAAAACCAGCGCCTGTTGCAGTATCGACGCGATGCCTGATTACTTAAAAGCCTTGTTAGCCGGTTTGCACCCGGAAGTGCTGGAACGATTTTACGGCTGCGGCTCTCCATTGCCTCCGGCTTTGTGGGGCAAGACGGTTTTGGATTTGGGCTGCGGTTCAGGGCGCGACTGCTATTTGTTGTCGAAATTGGTTGGCCCAGAAGGCAAAGTGATTGGCGTCGATATGACCCCGGAGCAGCTGGAAGTTGCAGTGCGTCACCGCGATTGGCATGCCGAACGCTACGGTTACGCCAATATCGAGTTTTTGCACGGCCATATCGAGAATCTCGCGGCTATCGGTATTGACGAGAATAGTATTGATGTAGTGGTTTCTAATTGTGTAATTAACTTGTCGCCGGAAAAACCCAAGGTACTGGCGGAAATATTCCGGGTGCTGAAACCGGGCGGCGAATTATATTTTTCCGACGTTTTTGCCGATCGCCGCATCCCTGCCGCCTTACGCCAGGATCCGGTTTTGTTGGGCGAATGCCTGAGCGGCGCCCTGTATTGGGAAGACTTTAGGCGGATCATGCAAGAGCTGGGATGCCCCGATGTGCGTGTAGTCAAACAAAACCCCATCAGTCTCGACGATCCTGAGGTTGCCGCCAAAATCGGCATGGTCAAGTTTAGCTCGGTCACCGTTAGCGCATTCAAGCTGGCGCTGGAAGACCGTTGCGAGGACTACGGACAGGTGGCCTGCTATCTCGGCACCATCCCCGAACATCTGCATGCTTTCGATCTGGACAACCATCATCACTTCGAAACCGGTCGGCCATTACGTGTGTGCGGAAACACCGCCGATATGCTGGCTGCAAGCCGCTATGCCGAGCATTTTCAGGTGCTGGGTGAT
Organism: Methylobacter sp.; assembly: GCA_041661895.1. Classification (GTDB taxonomy): domain Bacteria; phylum Pseudomonadota; class Gammaproteobacteria; order Methylococcales; family Methylomonadaceae; genus Methylobacter_A. The sequence goes on from JBAZTN010000124.1 coordinate 2,922, forward strand.
AAATCCCGCCACTTCGGATTGTTCGACTGTTCGCCGGGGCCGCAGGCCGAATCAGCTACTGCCGACGGTTTGTGCTGCTGAGAGACACAGCAGCGATGACAGGAACACTATTAACCGAGAAAAACCTGTCCGCACAGCGGCCGATATTATTTCGCTACGCGCTGCTGCAATTGCGTGACAGCGAGCTGGCCGATGATGCCGTACAGGAAACGTTGCTGGCTGCCTTGCAATCGGCATCGGATTTCGAAGGCAAGGCGGGCTTGCGTACCTGGCTGATCGGCATTCTTAAACACAAAATTGCCGATCACTGGCGGCGTAGCGCCCGAGAAACCTTTGTCCCGGAGTTTACCCAAATAGACGAAGACGATGGCGAAACCGGGGAGGACGAGTTTTTCATGAGCAACGGTCACTGGAACGGCGGTCCCAAGGCTTGGGCCGATCCTGAAGTCGCACTGAAACAAGAGGAATTCTGGACGATCTACGAAACCTGTCAAAATAATCTGCCGCCGAAAATGGCCAAGGTCTTTATGCTGCGCGAACTGGTCGGGCTAGAAGCCGGCGAAATTTGCCAGGAAGTCGGGCTGAGCGAAGCTAATTACTGGGTCATCATGCACCGTGCGCGTCTCGGGTTGCGCGAATGCCTTGAAATCCGCTGGTTCAATAATACAAAACAGGAGAAACATCATGCGTAGCTGTCGAGACATTTCCGCCCTGGTTTCTCAGGGACTGGATAAAAAATTAAGTTGGCGAGAACGTTTTTCTGTGCGGATGCATCTAATGATGTGTACCCGTTGCCGCAACTTTCAAAAGCAGACACAGTTTATCCGCAAGGCGGCGCGTCATTATACCGACGATCTGCAAAGCAGATTTAACAACAGATCTTAAGTGGCGATCGCTGTCGTACATTGACCGACCCAATGGCACGGTTCCGGGCTGAGGAAAGGCTATAGCATTACTTATCAGGTGGCTACGGCTATTTCAAACTGCCGCTGATGTATGTGCAGATATTGGGTTCGTTGGTATTGAGCGTTAGTGGTCGGTTAAATTGTTGCCTGGCTTAAATCAAAACGACAGCCTGTGCATCGTTAATAAGTCCATTCATACTCTACGCCAAGAGTATGTGTAACATGACCTATGGTTAAAATACTGGCAGGCAAAATGAATGAGGAGTATTGACTTGAGAAAACTGTTTGTAGTGTTAGTGACGGTTTTAGCCGTACAAAATCTTGCTGCCGAACCCAAGCTGACCTTAGGCGAGTTCAGCCGCAACAGCCTCGACGGCTGGGAGCATAAAAGTTTTAAAGGCGAAACCCGTTATCAGTTGCAAACCCTGGATGGCATCGTGGTGTTAAAAGCCGATAGCCAAGCAGCAGGTTCAGGCCTGTTTAAAGAGCAGCGCATCGATCTTGAAAAAACGCCGTTTCTGAATTGGTCATGGCGTATTGCCAACCGCTTGAAGGGGTTGGATGAACAAAGCAAGTCCGGTGACGATTATGCCGCGCGCATTTATGTGGTGGTCAAGGGCGGACTGGCGTTTTGGCAAACCAAGGCGATTAATTATGTCTGGGCCAGCAACACGGCAAAGGATACCATCTGGCCCAATGCTTTTGCCGGCGATCATGCGATGATGCAGGCTCTACGAGGCCCGGAAGCGCCACTGAATATCTGGCACAGCGAAAAGCGAAATGTGAAGGCCGACTTGCAGAAACTGTTCGGCGAAGACTTACACTACATCGATGCGGTGGCTCTAATGACCGATACTGACAATAGTGGCAGACAGGTTTCCGCCTTTTACGGCGATATTTGGTTTTCCAAGGATTAATAATGCACGACACTCAACCATTACTGGCCGACAGCGACTTTCCGGCTATTTTTCGCAAACCACTGGAAATTCTGCAAGTCAATCTTGGCTATCTATGTAATTTGAGCTGCGTACACTGTCATGTCAACGCCGGGCCCAAGCGCACCGAGATGATGAGTTTGAAAACGGTGGAGCAGGTGCTGGCATTGGCTCAGGCGGCCAATATTCATACCCTGGACTTAACCGGCGGCGCTCCTGAAATGCACCCGGATTTTCGCCATCTGGTAACAACGGCGCGTGAACGTGGGATCAAGGTCATCGACCGCTGCAATCTGACTATATTGGAAGATCAGCGCTATGTTGGCCTGGCAGAATTTCTGGCCGAGCAGCAGGTGGAAATCACCGCCTCCCTGCCCTGTTATCTGGAAGAAAATGTCGATAAACAGCGCGGCAAAGGCGTATTCAAAGACAGCCTGACCGCTTTGCAGCGCCTGAACCGTTTGGGTTATGGTCAGCAAGACAGTCCATTACAGCTTAATCTGGTTTACAACCCACAAGATGCGGTATTGCCGCCAGATCAACAAAGCCTGGAACAAGCCTACAAACAGCATTTGTTGCAGCATTACGGCATCGTCTTTAATCAGCTCTACGCTATCGTCAATATGCCGATCAAGCGTTTCGGCAGCATGCTGGTCAGTCAGGGACGGTTTGACGCATATCTAAACTTATTACGCAGCAGTTTTCGCGAGGACAATCTGGGTCAGCTGATGTGCCTGAATACGCTAAGTATCGATTGGCAGGGTTATGTTTACGATTGCGACTTCAACCAGATGCTGTCCATGCCGCTGGTAGTGATGGCCAAGCCGCGCGTGCATATCGCCGATCTGACTCTGGAAGCCTTGAACGGCTCAGCGATTGCTACCGCAGCACATTGCTATGGTTGTACGGCAGGGCAAGGCAGCAGTTGCGGAGGTGCTTTATAGATAAAATTTACGATTCCTGGCGGCTATAGCGCAGGAGGATGACTGGCGAACAAACTAGCGATTGAGGGTGGCGTAATCCACTTTAATGTCCCTTTCTTTCAGAATTTTTTCAAAGTCTCGATAGGAAATAGTACGCAGTCGATATTATTTATATAGCTCTTTTGAACCTATCCATTGTTGGAGGAATTAACAATTACAATCTTTGATTATTTTTGAACTAGCCGATTACTCAGAAGCATGACTGAATAGTTTTCGCCCTCTCATTATCTGCCCAAAAGGAACAACAAATGATCTCAAATTGCATAAAAAACACATTACAGGCCAAAAATGCTGTTGATGATTTATTAGGTAAGCAAATCCGTGCATGCCGCATAGATAGACAGAAAGCCGACATTATCGAATACATTGAAAATGGGCTTAACATTATAGCGGTGGCAAAACTTATCGACTGCAATCACAAAACACTTTCTAAATGGCTTGTACAGAATCAAAGTGATACCGATATTCAAAAAGCGTTAATCATAGCATTAATAAAAGAACCCAAAGGACTTGGCAATAGTGGCATTGCCCAACACTATCATGCGTAGGCAATTAAGACTACGAAACCGCAATATATAGTGCATGCATACAATATTAATACGCCCAATATAATTAACACATACTACGGATGACCCTATCTGATCTAACGGGAATAACCTTTAACCGGGTTGGTTACAAATACAGGAGACAAATTTTCAAGTGGCGGCAACACGGCAAGCTTAACGGTTTGTTGAAAATCTTAAGCTTGGCCTACGTTTTTAAACTGGCTAGTTGGTTTTGCTTACTTGATATCTTTCCAGGTCAGTTTTAATTCTGGCTATTATGATCAACCCTAACTGATGCTGCATCCAGCGCATGTGCAGTTAATAGACTTGATTCGCTGCTGAGATGGCGTTTGAGATCACTGACTTGCCAGTCAGGATGAAGTTGCAGCAGCAGCGCTATGAGACCGGCGACATGAGGTGAGGCAAAGGAACTGCCGGTCATAAAATCATATGACTCATGAGGGACTGTCGTGAGAATGTCCTGACCGGGGGCGATAAAGCTTGCCTTTTCCACTTCGCCACCACGTCCTACAGCTAACACTCCAGGAACATTAGCGGGAAAGCTTCCAATTTGATCTTTGCCCGGTACAGCCGCGATGACAATGATGCCTTCGTTCAAAGCTTTCTCAATCAGCATCTTCAGCAAAGGATCTTCGGGGCCGCTCAAACTGAGGTTGACGATGCGACTGTTCATGCGAATGGCCTGATTGAGTGCCAGAGCCTGGGTAAAACTGTTGCAGCGTGCAGCCAGGGAGCCGGGTTTGTCAGGCCAACAGGCGCGAAAAGCCAAAATTTCAGCTTCCGGAGCGATGCCGGCAATGCCAATTCCGTTATCCGCACGTGCCGACAATACGCCAGCCACAGCAGTTCCGTGAATCTCTGCCAAGTTGTGATCACTTGGTTCCGGCGCCACATTTTCAGAATAGCTGATTTGACCTTTCAAATCAGGATGATCGACATCAACGCCGGTATCGATCAGTGCAATGCGGACACCCTGCCCTGTGCTGGATTTATGTAATTCCGCTATGCCTAGCGATTGAAAACCGGTTTGCAAATGCAGATACGGGTCACTGTAGGGTTTTACAGCCGGTTGTATATCGCCCAACACATTGAAGGTTTGCATTTGTTGTACTGACGAAACATCCTGATCTTTTTTCAAAGCAGCCATTACCCGGAGCAAAGGCAATGTTTTGGGGACTTCATAAACGACGCAACTGACCCCTAATTCTGTAACGGGCCACTGGGCAACAAATTGTAATTGATGGCGCTCGGCAAGTTGGTGAGCAACACGTTCACTCCAGCCGGAATTACTGTATTGACCACGCAGCCGATAATTATCCTGGGCATTGCCGGATAACTTACGGCTGATGGTCCGGTCGACAAAGGTCACTAGCAGGCGCCTCTCGTCAACACTTGGGTGTCACCCAAGCGTGAGTAATCTGTCTTACTGACGCACCCTGCTACAACTTGCGCGACCAATACAACCAGCAGCGTAAATGGAATAAATTTCATGGCTGCAGGACGGGTTCAGCCAACAGCACATACTGGCGACTGCGTAATAAGGCGATGGCTTCCTCCAAGTGAGGACTGCCACCGTTGGTTTCTATCCTTACCGTTAAGGCACCAACGCTGTTGGGTTCGCCGATACGCTGGCCGTGTATTTCTGCCAGAACAGCAGCGATTTCTGCAGGGGATAATGATTTGGCAAACACTACCCGCAATGCCATGCCATTAGCTGATTCGGGTTTTGCGGCTGAAAGTGTGTAGTAATCGTCTGTCGTGTTTGTTTTCAGTGTATGCAGGGTTAACGGAATAACTGCCAACAATAAGGAAGCGGCCATTGCAAAACGAACACCGGTTTGATTTGCGAACCTGCCGAATTTGCTTAGTATCGTTGTTTTTGCCGATGAAGTTGATGGCGCTCTGTTAGGTACTCTTGGCGGCAGTTTTGTCCGCAGACTTGCGAAAGACGTTTCTGCCGCCAGATCCAAGTCAGATACGTGTGTCACAGCATCTGCTAATTTGCGCAGGCCATTCAGTTCCCTGCGGCATAGCAGGCAGCGACTAAGGTGTTGTTCAACCAGACGATGTTCATGCTGTCGCAGGCTTTGGTTTACGTACCAAGGTAACAAAAACTGGATCTGATGATGTTGATCCTGGATAGTTGATGTCGTTTTATTCATGGTCTTAATTCTCCTTTGCTTGCGCAAAAGCCTGAAGCTTTTTGCGGGCATGGAACATACGAGTTTTTACGGTGTTTTCCGGACAGTCGAGGATTTTGGCAATCTCCTGATACGGTAAACTGTGATAAAAGGTTAATTCGATCACCGCGCGCTGATCTGCTGGCAGGATGTCGAGTGCGCAATTCAGCCAATCTTGAGTTTCGGTATTTTCGGCCAGATTGGCTAATGGATCGGCTATGGTTTCGCAGAATTCATCGACATCCAAATTGTTGCTGCTTCTGGCTGCCCTGGAGATTGATTTAAGCGCCTTGTAATACGCGATACCAAATACCCAGGTTGAAATTTTACAAGTATGATTGAAGCGTTCTGGCTTCTACCAAACCAGTAGCAAGGTTTCCTGTATCAATTCCTCGATGTGGTCCGGCTGACGGGTAGTACGCAAAATGAACCGAAACAATCTAGGCTCTGTTGACGTTTCATCTCAACCATAAAAGTACCTAGGCAAACGACAGCATCCCCATGTAATTAATGGCTTTTTTCTCATAACGTGTGGCAATTCTGCGGTAGTGCTTGAGCTTGCCGAACATGCATTCAATTACATGCCGCTCTTTATAAA
>JBAZTN010000125.1:0-9041 GCA_041661895.1 Methylobacter sp.
ATAGCCTTCAATGACAGGCGCTGCAACGATGGGTTGTGCCAAATCCAGAACAAAGTGATCGACATGCAGCCGGGCCAGCAAGCTCGCCATATCGGAGTTTTCAACGATATGTCCGTGATTGATAATGGCGATATTGCGGCACAGACTTTCGGCCTCTTCCAGATAGTGCGTGGTTAAAATAATGGTCGTGCCCTGCTGGTTAACTTCCTGCATCATTTTCCACATGGACCGGCGTATTTCTATATCAACGCCCGCGGTCGGCTCGTCAAGAATCAACAACTTGGGCGCATGCACCAAGGCGCGGGCAATCATGACACGGCGTTTCATGCCGCCTGACAAACGCCTGGAAACCGTATCACGCTTATCCCACAAATCCATCTGCTTAAGGCAGTATTCCGTTCGTTGCAGCGCAAGTTTGCGCGGCGTACCGTAATAGCCAGCCTGATTGAGCAAAATACTCTTGACTGTGTCAAACTGATTGAAATTAACTTCCTGCGGAACCAGACCTATACAACTTTTGGCTTGTGCCCGATCATGCCTTAAATCATGACCAAAGATACTGACCGAACCGCTGGTTTCATTGATCAGCGAACTGATAATACTGATAGCCGTTGACTTACCGGCGCCATTGGGTCCCAGCAAGGCAAAAAAATCACCGGCCTCAACATCAAGATCAATACCCTTTAAAGCTTCAAAGCCATTATTGTAAGTTTTTCTGAGATTTCGAATAGATAATGCATTCATGCTGAAACTAACACTTAACGGAAGCCTCTAAATAAGTTAAATTAGATAATGCATCCATTACAAAAAACATAAATGGAGGCCATAAACTGATTAATTTTATCAGATATAAACAAGCTTCGTAGACAAAACTGGATAATCCGTGCCGAAGAAACTCCCCGAAATTGTTGCCGCTGTTGACTTGGGTTCTAACAGCTTTCACATGATTGTTTGCAGTCTGACTAACGGGAATTTGCAAACCCTCGACCGGCTTAAGGAAATGGTCAGACTTGCAGCTGGACTGGACAAAAGAGGATATCTGGATACAGACACTCAAACCAGAGCCCTTGAATGTCTGGAAAGATTTGGCCAAAGAATCCGCAACTTTCCTCCCGGCAGCGTTCGCATTGTAGGCACAAGCAGCCTGCGCATCGCTAAAAATTCACAACAGTTTTTGACTAAAGCTGAAAAAGCGCTAAACCACCCTATACACATCGTTTCAGGGATAGAAGAAGCCCGCTTAATCTATCAGGGCGTAGCACACACCTTAGGCAGTAACGCCAACTTACGCATGGTCATGGATATAGGCGGCGGCAGCACCGAATACATCATTGGCTCAGGCGACACCCCGATAGTCAAAGAAAGCACGCCTATGGGTTGCGTCATGGTAAGTAACGCTTTTTTCAAGGATGGCGAACTGTCCCAAAATGCATTCACCCAGGCTACCCTGTTTGCCGAACAGCAGCTTGAACCAATCCAGAAAAATTTTCAGCGCAAGAATTGGGATGAAGCCATCGGCGCTTCAGGCAGCTTGCGCTCAATTGACAAAGTCCTTCACGCCAAAAACTGGAGCAATAATGGCATAACCATGGCAGGTCTGGAACAACTGGTCGCCCATATCAACCAGTGCAATCATGTTAATGAGCTGAACTTGCCTGAACTCGATCCTGAGCGTCTGCCCGTATTTCCGGGCGGCGTAGCCATCGTCTACGCTACCTTCAAAAGCCTAGGCATTGAACAGATGACTGTTTCCGATGGAGCGCTCAGAGAAGGACTCATTCAGGATTTACTGGGGCGAATTTATGATCATGATATACGCTCAGCAACCGTACATGCCCTGGCTGATCGTTATCATATCGATAAAGAGCACGCCTCCCGTGTTAAACGGACGATCAGCTACATATTAAATCAATTACACGACGAACATTGCCAGCCTAATTACGAAAATTGTGTGCAATTTTTAAACTGGGCCGCTGAACTGCATGAACTCGGCCATGACATCGCACACAGTTCTTACCATAAGCACAGCGCTTACATTATTGAGAATGGCGACTTCGCCGGTTTTTCCAGGCAGGATCAGATCTTATTATCGACTATCGTAAAGTCACATCGACGCAAATTTACGCGCTCCCGCTTCAGTAAATTGCCCCCTCCCTGGAACATTAACGCACCAAACCTGACTGTTATTTTGCGTCTGGCCGTATTGCTGCATCGCAATCGTCAGGAAGATGAATTACCCGACTTTAAAATATCTATCGTAAAGTCCAAAATCAGCATCCAGTTTCCAGACAACTGGTTGAGCCAATCGCCTCTGACCTACGCTGACTTGCTTCAGGAAGCGGATTATCTTAAATCTGCCGGATTCAAACTGACGTTCTCATAACAAACACTTTATGAAAACCCTATTACACATTCCATACTATTTCCTGGCCGCAGTATTAGTTTTATGCGCGATGATGGTCTTTTTCGGCGTCGGCGACAAACCCGAGATTCCAATGGGCTGGTCGCTTACCCATGACGACATCGTTAGAGCAAAGAAAATCCTTCATGAAGGCACCAAAACCAAACCCGACGAAATTGCCACAATTGCATTAACCGAAGCCGATCTCAACCTTGCCGGCAATTATTTGTTAAATCGCTACAGCAAGAGTGCAGCCCGTATAGAACTCAGAGACAATAAACTGAGATTCAATGTCTCCATGACCCTGCCTAAAAATTGGCTGGGCAAATATTTGAATATCAGTTTTAGATTAGGCAACGACAGTCCTAATGAACTGCCCGGTATCACCAAATTTAAGGTCGGCAAATTATTGCTCCCGGCAAAATTAGCCGCCTTTGTTATCGACTTTATTATTCAGCATTCATCCTTAAATGAATATTTCATACTGGCCACCCGTCCTATCGAAACGGTTCTAATTGACGAGCAAAAAATTACCATTGCCTACCACTCCAACAAGGAAACCTTGATACAAGCTCGGAATTTCCTGACTCACACAGACGACAGCCCTACGCCAAACGTTTATCAGAAAAAACTGGCTGAAATCATAGCCAACCATGACCCGGAATGGCGCTTGTCACTGGCCGAATTATTACAGCCCCTGTTTGAACTGGCCCATCAACGCTCTACCCTGGACAACGCCATCGAAGAAAACAGAACCGCTATTTTTGCGATCAATGACTACGTCAATAAGCAGGGAGCAAGAGATATTCTATCGGCTCCCGCATCACAACCAGCAACCGAGCAACAATATTCCGCTTTTTTATACAAACGCATCGATTTGGCGCAACATTTCATCGGTTCGGCCGCGCTTACCGCTTCGCTAAACAAACAAGTTGCTCAGGTTGTAGGCGAAGAAAAGGAATTAAGTGATGCACAACAAGGCGGCAGTGGTTTCAGCTTTATTGACCTGGCTGCTGACAAAGCCGGCACACGCTTTGGTGAAATGGCAACCTCATCACCGGAAAATGCCCGCAACATGCAAAAAGCAATGTCCCGGATCAAAGATTACACTGACTTTATGCCGGACCCCAGAGATCTTCCTGAACACATGGATGAAGCCGACTTTAAAAACCGCTATGAGTCTGTCAACAGTCCAGCTTATCAGGAAATATCCAAACAGATTGATGCCCGCATAACATCAGTGCGTATTTATAGCGTCCAATAAAAAGGGAGCTAAAAAGCTCCCTTTATTTAACAGTCAGGAACAGGCCCCGACTTACCCCATCTGATCTATTAATTAAAAGTAGAACCTGGTGTACCTGGCAAAACTGGCATTTTCTGTTTAGGGAACTCGCCGGTCAAACCGTTCAGGAATGCCACAATATCAGCAACCTCTTCCTTGGTTAAGTCCTTGCCCAATTGCAATTTGGCCATCAGGGTTACCGCTTTATCCAGCGATTTAACCGAACCATTATGAAAATAAGGCGCAGTCAAAGCGATGTTACGCAAAGTAGGCACTTTAAATAAATGCTCATCTGACTTATTTTTGCTGACTTCAGCTAAACCTTTATCCTTACTGAAATGATGTTGCGCTTCCCAATAGCCGTCGGGATTCACAGGAAACTTCTGGAACATGCCCGGACCGTTAAACGCCGGTCCGCTATGGCAATTAGTACAACCTAATTCCGCAATTTTTTCCATGCCACGAACCTGTTGTGCCGATAAAGCCGACTTATCGCCGGAAACATACCGGTCATAAGGGCTGTTTGGCGTAATCAGCGTTCTTTCATAAGCCGCAATCGCCTTGGTCGCATTGTCTTTGGAAATGGAGTCCTTGCCAAAAGCCTGCTCAAAAGGCTGCTGATAGCCTTCAATTGACTTCAAGCGGGCGACTACTTCATCCCAGCTTTTCATACCCATTTCAATAGGATTGGTCACCGGGCCTGCTGCCTGCTCTTCCAGACTTGCTGCACGACCATCCCAAAACTGAACCTTATTAAATGCAGCATTCCACACAGTTGGCGCACTACGCCCACCTGTTTGGCCATTAACACCCATGGAATTCGGTCTATTATCCTCGCCGCCTAACATCGTGTTATGGCAGGACGCGCAGGAAACTGTGCCGGTAGAAGACAAACGCGGATCATGATACAATATCTGACCCAACTCAACTTTAGCCGCAGTTGTAGGATTATCAGCAGGTGCTTCGGCCTGTGTCGGCAAAGCATCCCAAGCCGAAGCCACCGAAACCGAACCGGCTAACGCCAACGCTGTAACCAGCGTACGAATTTTAAACATACCATCCTCCAAAATATTATTAATATTATTAACGTGGGCGAATTATACCCTCTTGGTATCGCTATCCATACAAGCCATTACTCGTGATAAACGCGCTTATTATTGATGTGCCTCACTGCGTGAAGCACATCCTATACACTCTTACATGTACACTGCTGGAATTGTAAGGTATCAGGGAGGCAAGGCACAATCAAAATTCCCATTCAAAAATATTGTTGGATTGGCTGCCGCCTTTATGCCCCATGAATAAACCCACCTACCCATCTTGCCAATAAATTGGTGAATCCGTTTTATTTATAACGCCACCCCCTCAATAGCAACTTTCACCGTTTCTGCTCTTATTTGATGCCTGTTTCCGGTAAATTGTTTTCTTGTTACCCTGCCATCCCCGTTTTTGTATTCCCAGGCGATAAAAACAGTGCCTACGGGTTTCTCCGGCGATCCGCCATCAGGCCCAGCTACGCCTGTCACAGCAACCGCACAATCCGCATCGCTGTTTACCAGAGCGCCGATCGCCATTTCTTTTGCCGTCTCTGAACTGACCGCGCCAAATTTTTTCAACGTCTCCTGCTTGACGCCCAGCATCTGCACTTTCGCCGGATTGCTGTAGGTAACAAAGCCCCGGTCAAACCATGCTGAACTGCCCGGAACTTCGGTAATCGTTTGGGCAATCCAGCCGCCAGTGCAGGATTCGGCTGTGGCTATTTTTTTGCCATTTACCCTTAACAGGCGACCCAGCTGTTCGGACAGCTCAAATAATTCAGACTCCATGATGTGACCTCGTGCGACTTCGGATAAAATAGACTCATGAGTATAAAACAAAAAAACGCCGACCAGCACACCCCGATGATGCAGCAGTTTTTGCGCATCAAATCCGAAACCCCCGATACCCTGTTGTTCTACCGTATGGGGGACTTTTACGAACTGTTTTTTGACGATGCCAAAAAGGCCTCGCAACTACTGGATATTACCCTGACCAGCCGGGGACAATCCGCGGGACTTCCGATTCCCATGGCGGGCATTCCTTATCACGCGGCTGAAGGCTATCTTGCCAAGCTGTTAAAACACGGCGAATCAATCGCAATATGCGAACAAATCGGCGATCCTGCAGCGTCCAAAGGCCCGGTCGAGCGCAAAGTGGTGCGCATCGTGACTCCCGGCACCGTCACTGACGAAGCCTTGCTGGAAGACCGGAAAGACAATTTACTGGTGGCTGTGTGTTCGTATGACAATAAGCACGGTATCGCCAGCCTGGATCTAACCAGCGGCCGTTTTGTGTTACAACAAGTCGAATCAATCGACCAATTATTGAGTGAAATCGGCCGCCTTAATCCGGCTGAACTGCTGTTTAGCGAAGACTGGCCACTGCCCTCAAGCTTAAGACAGCGAAGCGGCTTGTGCAGAAGACCGCCTTGGCATTTTGAAGCAGAAAGTGCTCGCCTGCTGGTATTAAAGCAGTTCAACACCCTGGATCTGAAAGGCTACGGCTGTGAAGATATGCCGGTCGCAATCGCAGCGGCAGGTGGTTTGCTGCAATATGTTAAAGACACCCAGCAAAGCGCTCTCCCGCATATTCAGGGCATACGCACAGAAAGCAGTGATGACAGCATTTTGCTGGATGCCGCAAGTCGCCGTAATCTTGAGTTGGATTTCCACCCCTCCGGACAACTTCAATACACGCTGTTTGGGGTTCTGGATAAAACCGCAACCGCGATGGGCAGCCGCTGTTTGAGACGTTGGATCAACCGGCCTTTACGTGATCACCGCATTCTTAACAACCGCTATGCCTGTATCGATACTTTACTCGATGGCAGCTTGTATAAGGATGTGCAAACCCATCTGCGGCAAGTGGGTGATATTGAACGGATCAGCTCCCGTATCGCCTTAAAATCGGCACGCCCACGCGATCTGCTGGTGTTGCGCAACACGCTGGCGGCGCTGCCCGCCTTACAACAAGCGCTATCTACCAGCGACAACCCGCAGCTTGCCCAATTAAGCGAACAGATCGGCGAACAACCGGAAATATTAAACCTGCTGCAAACCGCCATCATCGACAATCCGCCGGTGCTGATCCGGGACGGCGGCGTGATTGCACCCGGCTACCATCAGGGACTGGATGAGTTGCGCAACTTAAGCCAGAACGCTGACCAATTCCTGATTGATATGGAAATGCGGGAAAAAGCGGCGACCGGCATTAGCAATCTTAAGGTCAATTACAACCGCGTACATGGTTACTACATTGAGATTTCCAATCTGCATTCGGAAAAAGTCCCCACGCATTACACCCGCAAGCAGACCTTGAAAGGCGCAGAACGTTACATTACCGAAGAGTTGAAATCGTTTGAAGACAAAGTCCTCAGCGCCAAGGAAAAATCGCTGTCTTTTGAAAAAGCCCTGTATGAGGAATTGCTGGGCATCATCGCCGCCTCATTAATCCCCTTGCAACGTTGCGCCGCCGCGTTAGCTGAACTGGATGTACTGGTCAATTTTGCGGAACGCGCCGAAACTCTGAATTTATCGCAACCGACTCTGGTTGATAAACCCGGCATAGAGATTGAAGCCGGTCGGCATCTGGTGGTTGAGCAGGTGTCAGACATTCCTTTTGTGCCCAATGATTTGTCTTTTTCCGGCCAGCGCAGGATGCTGGTGATTACCGGCCCCAATATGGGCGGCAAATCGACTTACATGAGGCAGGCAGCACTTATCGTGTTAATCGCCCATATCGGTTGCTATGTACCTGCCAAATCGGCGACTTGCGGGCCTATTGATAAGATATTTACCCGTATCGGCGCGTCTGATGACCTGTCCAGCGGACGCTCTACCTTTATGGTGGAAATGTCGGAAACAGCCAACATCCTGCATAACGCCACCTCAAAAAGCCTGATCCTAATGGACGAGATTGGCCGCGGAACCAGTACTTTTGACGGGCTATCCCTAGCTTGGGCTTGTGCCGATTATCTGGCCAAGGAAACCAAAGCGTTTACGTTGTTTGCCACGCATTATTTTGAGTTAACCACGCTGCCCGAAGAACAAAAAACCATCCATAACGTGCATTTGGATGCGATGGAACACGGCGACAAGATCATTTTCTTACATGCGGTGAAGGACGGCCCGGCCAGTCAAAGCTACGGTTTGCAGGTGGCATCGTTAGCCGGTGTGCCCCGTTCAGTAATTGATAAAGCCAAAGCCAAATTACAGCATCTGGAAGACCACGCCTATATTGAACAACAGGCGGAAACCGGGGTTAATCAGCTGGATTTGTTTTCATCGAAGGAATACCATCCGGCAGTGGGTTTGCTTGAAGACATGAACCCGGATGAACTAAGCCCGAAACAAGCCTTGGAATTGCTTTACCGGCTTAAGGAGATGGTGTAACTGTATTTGAAAATACAAGGGCGGCCTAAGCCGCCCCTATACGAGATCTAATTACTTTTGAGCTTTTTCGTCTGCCAGCGCTTCAGCCAGTTGTTTTGCTGGCAGGTAACCAGGGTAAATAGTCCCTTTTTCAGTGACAATCATGGGTGTTCCCTTCACGTCAAAAGCCGCACCTAATTGCATGTGCTCATCAACCGGGTTATCACAAGTTTTAGCCTTTAGTGTCTCGCCTTTTTTTGCTGCAGTTAATGCCGCTTTGCGGTCATCAGCACACCAGACCGATACGGCTTTATCATATGGTAATGCCTTCTGCCATGTATTGATCAAGTTCTGAATGCAATTTACGGCAATAGCCGCAATCTATATCGGTAAACACAGTTACCGTATATTTACTTTTCTTTGGCTTGAACACGATCATTTTATCCTGACCGAGTTTATCGATGGCCTGTTTGCGTGCGCCACTTAATTTTTCTTCAGTTAAATCGGTGCGTGTCTCAATATCAATCAACCGGCCCTGGATTAGATATTTGCCATCTTCGGAAGCATATAAAATATCAGCGCCCACTACGACCTCATAAAGACCTTTAATTTGGGATGGCTTGACTGATTCCACTTTTACCGTCGGCATAGACTTGGCCAGCGCCTGTCTAATGGCATTTTCATCGGCGTGTGCTACGGGTAACGTCAGACCGAGTAGCGACAACGCGGCAATCTTAATAACTTTGTTCATAATGTTAGAGTGTTCCTTAAATTTAGTTTATGGGACGCAAAATTTCAGAATCATTGAAATAAACGTTGAATATCCAAAAACATTGCCAGCGCCATTAATGATACAAGCAATGCAATGCCGACTTGTTGAAAGAATATCTGTACCTTTTCCGAAACAGGACCACCCTTAATACCTTCTATGGCAAAAAACATTAAATGT
>JBAZTN010000126.1:0-8996 GCA_041661895.1 Methylobacter sp.
ATAATCCGATAACTCTAAAAATTTTATTCTCAGCAAGTCCGTTCTGATTCAATTCGTATCAGACGGCATTAGCGAGATCACTGGAGAATTCCCAATTGGTATATCCTTTCCAATTAGGCGGGAAAGATCGCCCACGAGTATGGCTATTGAGACGGGGTATTTTTCAAGTAGACGAGTTAATTCAGTGGCTTTTAGATCATTCAAAATATCGCCGGCTTTAGGCAGGGGCACATCTATTCAATAACAAATGATAGAATAGAAGGCGTGTTTTTAGCTATGATTTCTATGCTAATGTATCGATTACGTGCCTGTTTGATTGTAGTGGTGATTATGATTTATGGAGTAATAGTGTGATGGGGTTACGCTCGGCTATAAAAAAAATATCAACAGTTGTTGATCGATCATTAAGCATGTGTCAGCCGAAGAATTTCCCTATCGCCTATAAGCTGGCACTGGTGTTTACGGTACTTATTAGTAGTGGCATGGTGGTACTTGGACTGGTGATTGCCCGCGATCAAACCCGCATGCTTGAGCAACAGATGATGGGTTCCAATCATACTGTTGTGAAACAGTTCGCTCAGATCGCAAAAGAACCCCTTTTGGCCAATGATAAGTTGAGTCTTGATGTGATCGTCAATAATTTGATTGAAAAGGATGGTCTGCTGGCTGCCGCTATTTACTCTGAAGAGGTAAATCCCATCGTGCAAGCAGGCGTTGTTCCTGACGATGTATTAGTTGCCGCTAATGCGAAGAAAAAAACTATGTTCCACTATATGAGGCGTCGTGACATTCACGATGAACCCAAAGTATTGGTGGCCATGATCAGTCCCATGGTAGTCGATGGTTTAACTGTCGGTTATGCGCTTATCAGCGTTGATCGTTCAATAATGGAGATAGCTAAAAAACAGACTGTTCAGACCGTTAGCCTGGCAACCCTGTTACTTATTGTGATTGGTTTTCTCGCCTCCATTATACTGGGTAAACGTTTGACACGCCCGATACAGCAACTCATGAAGGCAAGTAGTGAGGTATCTGCCGGTAATTATGAATTCCGGTTTACGAATAGTCGTAATGATGAACTAGGGGCTTTAATGCAGGCAATGAACGAGATGACCGAGGGGTTATTGCGCAAGGAATATGTGGAGAAAACATTCTCCCGTTATGTTGCACCCAAGGTTGCCAGAGAGGTACTAAAGAATATCACGCAGACCGATCTTGGTGGGCGTTATGTACATGCCAGCGTATTATTCGCTGATATCGTGGGTTTCACTGAATTGTCGGAGAGTATGCCACCGGATAAAGTTAATGCCCTACTTAATGAATACTTCGGCTATATCGCTCAGATAGTTCATATTTATCAAGGCCATATCGACAAATATATTGGTGACTGTGTAATGGCTGTTTTCGGTGCCCCAGAACACGATGCGTTGCATGCCCAACATGCAGTGGAATGCGCAGTACTTATTCAGCAACTGGTCGGAGAACTAAATAAACGGCGTAAGGCACAAGGTCTGGCGCAATTAATGTTCCATATCGGTATAAATAGCGGTGCCATGTTAGCCGGCAACATAGGCACCGTCGATCGTATGGAATATACGGTAATGGGGAAAGCGGTGATTATAGCCGCGCGCCTGACTTCTAATGCTGACGCAGGCCGGATATTGATTGGCAAGGTTATGCACGATGCTATTCAGGAAGCTGGCCATATACTCTGCGAGCAACACAGTACGATCACTTTGCGTGGCACGATGCAACCGCTATCGATATATTCAGTGGTTGATGTAGTCGGGGAGCGTCGTCGTTACATGGAATCAAAACTTAAACAAGTATTAAATTATTCGGAAGCAGTATGAAACAAATCCTTTGGTTATTCGGCATCGTTGTTTTAAATCAAATAATGGGCTGTGCCAGCATTGTGCAACCAACCGGTAATATCAATGAACGGATTGATTATTGGCTGGAACAACAAGAATATGGCAAGGCACTGGAGTTGGTAGCTGAACTGAATGACCATCCCTCTCCAGACATCACCAACCCTCAGGAAATACAAAGGAAAATCCTTGGTCAGGCAGAACGCTATGAAAAACGAGTAATGGCTGACGCTGAAAAATCCGCTGCTAACAGCGATTGGCATACGGCGCTGGCTTTGTATCAAGAGGCGCTGTCTCGTTTGCCGGATAGTGAACTTCTACAGCAAGGACAACAACAGCTACTGCAGCGTCAGCAAGAGAGTCTTGCCAGATTAGAACTTGATCAATTGATCGTTCAGGGCGAATGGATGCGTAAAGATCTGCTACTTAGTAAAAAGACCGCCTCAACAGCTCCAGATGGCTGGTTCGTGCAATATAAACTAGGTCGGAAAGAAGCTGACGCACAAGACCTTGCTACTGAATTGGCTGAACATGGTCGACTTGCTCTTGAGCGCAGAGACCTGGCGTTGGCAAAACGAACACTGCCACTGGCCATGAGTTTGTATGCGGCTCCGGAGATTGAGGATGCAAACAGAAGATTGCAGGAACTGCTAAAAGAAGATGATATAAAACAAAAGCGAATCATTGATGAGCAGCAAAAACTTATCCTCGACCAACACGTAAATCAACAGAAGAAAAAGAAACGTCTTTTTAATATTAAAGTGCAGAGAGAGAGCAAGCAGTTGATGGCTGATTTCAAGAAAGCCTATGAAGAGAACAATCTCATGAAAGCTCAACAGTTGATGCGGAAATTAGAGAAGTTCAGCATCAATAACAAGGAGCTTCAGGAACTCAGTAGACAACTCGATAATGATGTGGCAGAACATGTACAGCACTTGATTGAGACCGGTATTACTCACTACAGCCGGCAACAATATGAGAAGGCCATTAGTGTGTGGAAAGAAGCCCAGATTCTTGATCCAAAAAATGAGCGATTAACTGCCGATATTGGGCGTGCGGAACGCGTATTAGAAAAATTGCACAGCTTACGGGAAAAACAGGGTAGCTTGTAAAGTTGGAGGTTTACGAGCCAATGATGCTGGCTCGTAAACTTAGTAGCGGGTTTATTTCTTTATCAACTTACGAACACGGTCATAAATTGTTTGACGGTTAATTATCAGCACATAGCTTAATACTCCCAGTATTAAACCGAACAACAGATTCCCAAAAAACGAACCTTCCTGTTCAGTTGCTGCGGCAGCAGCAGGGCTCATTGGCGTTTTAGGGGCAGCTGATATCGCCACTTTAGAAGGTTGATAGCTTGCTTTCAGGTCAGGCAAGCCTAAACTGTGCCACGCATCATAATCTTGCCAGATTGGATAATTCCGTTGCCAGAACTCCTTGGTGAAATAGGGCGCAAGACTCATGCCGTGGGATTTAGGTATGCCTTTTTCATCAAGGAAGCCTTTGTAGACGACCAGGCTGATATCGCCGCCTTCACCGACACCATTGGTAGTAAACGCTTTTTCAACATGGTCATGGAACATCCAGATACCTTGGCCGAAACTATGTAATCCGTCATCGACACCACTTAATTCCAGGTCCAGACGCTGTGCAGGTACCATGGCATGCACATCACGCTGGATATATGAGCCGGGACCATTATCAACGCCATCATAATGGGTCACGGTCGGCTTGTGGCCATGGATATGCAAAGCCAAGCTTTCAGTGTGACCATTCAAGACACGCAGTTTAACCTTTTCGTCCTTTTGCATTTCAATCAGCGATTCCCTCAAGGTATAAGGGAAAGCACGGCCATTAAGCATAAAATAATCATCAGTGGAATCGGTCGTGTCATATTCCATGTTCATATGCTTGGCAATCAAGCGCGGATCGTTTGCTGACCTGGCAATGACGTCATGTAATTCTCTATCCGCCGATTGATAATGCAAATCATATTCTCGCGCATATTTTTCAAGAACCGCTACCGAGGGATGGCGCACCTGGCCAGCTCCGACATTAAGCGTTTGCGGCCAGTTATTGGGGCGGTTTTCCTCAACCACAAAAATACCCTGCAGTCCCATTGGAATATGGGTGTGTGGCTGAACATGGCAATGGTAATACATGGTGCCTGGCTGACGCGGCTTGATCACATAGGTTTTGCTTTCTCCCGGCATAACATCCATGTTGCTGGTTTGCGCAACCCCATCATTACCAACGCCGACATGATCCATGAACGGATGATCAATACCGTGCAAGTGTATTGAATGGGGCAAATAATGGGTGTTTTCCAGGATTAACCAGATCACGTCATCCTGTTCGACACGGATCACTGGAGATGGAGCACGCAACAACGGATTGGCTATAGGCTCATAAATGCTCAGCGTGGACATATCACGGGTTTTTGGAGCAAAAACCCAAAAAGTCGGTTGTATGCCAGGAGCAATATCAAATGTCGTTACTTGCTGGCCTTTTAAGTCTGGCGAATGGCCGTTAAGTTCGGCAACTTCAAGCTTAATAATAATTTTATCAGGATCGCCGTCGTGATCGAAATCGTCAGACATGGTTATGGCGTCGGCAGCGAGCTGGGTTTGCATCAATGTTTCCATGGAAACATTGTTGGTGCCTTTAACGAAAGCTGCAATGTCAGCAGGATTGTCGGGATTACATAGCTGTGATGCCTGTATTTTGACGCCATCAATAACTTGTTCTTTTCTCCATTCGGGAGAGGTAAAGTCAGAACAGACTTCTTCCGGTGCGCCCATTTTAACATTGGCCGTAGGTGGTAAATCGCTGGCCGCCTGACTCAATGGATGCATAAGGAGTAGTGTGGCGCTCCCAATAAAGGTAAGAAGATTTTTACGCATACGATGACCTCAGAAAATACACTACATAAAATGACACGCCATTAACGAAAGGCGAAAATTTATTAATAAAATCATTTTAACTGAATCTCTAAGAGATTTCATTCTTAACGCAAGAATAAAGCCAAATGACTGGCAAACTTTCTGCCGATAACAAGGCGCTTAGAGATTTGTCGAGCAGTCTTTTAGTTAGTTAGGCCGCAAAGTTTGACTTTAGATGATAAACAAGAATAATAGAATTTCGGTATATATCATTCTAAATTATGTATCTTCAAAATGTACTATGTATCCCAATATAGTGTCTCTTTGAAACAGGTTATTACGGGCTTAATGCAGGGTAAATATTTGGTGCGGGACTTCCCATAAATCTTTTTACTAAAAAATCAGGTTGATCATATGCGTTGTTCACCTATGCGCTATCTTACAGATCTGCTGAAGCTATTTAGTGTGGCCGCGCTTTACATACTGCTGGCCAAACTGTCTCTTATCTATTCCGGTAGTAATATTGTCACAGTCATCTGGCCGGCAAGCGGATTGGCGTTGGCTGCGCTATTGATTGGCGGGAAGCGGTACGCTTGGAGCGTGTTTCTTGGGGCGTTTCTGATAAATATAATGTCCAAGGATTCCCTGTGGACGGCTTTATTTATTGCGGTGGGTGCTGCATTGGAGCCACTTTTAGGTGCTTGGTTGCTTAACCGTGATAGTAGATTTGATTTGCGTCTCCAATCATTGCACGATTATCTGCGCCTGATTTTTTTGGCGGGAGGTATTGGCAGCATCGCCGCTGCTTTGATTGGGAGTGTAACAATACTAGTTTCCGGATTCCTGACTTCCGAAACCTATTTTAATAATTTGATTCATTGGTGGATGGGCGATACGCTCGGTATCATTCTGATTACTCCGTTGATTCTTGTTTGGTGGCGGGAGCAAATTGGTTGGCTTGAATCGAGGCAAAAGCTTGAAGCGATACTGGTGATCGGTGTAACGTTTCTGGTTGGTCAGGTTGTTTTTCTCGATTGGTTTCAAGGCAGTATTGGTTATGTAGCCAGAGGTTTTTGGATGTTCCCGCTTATCACGTGGGCGGCAGTTCGGCAGGGGGCTCGTGGGGTAGCGATAATCTTGGTCATGACAGCAATTCAGGCGCTGTCGGGCGCATATTATGGGATTGGTTACTTTGCCAATGACATTGCTGCAACTCAATTGGCTAATTACTGGTTTTACATGGTGTCTTTGTCTGTGGTCGGTATGGGACTAGCTACCTTTTATTTTGGGTACAAGATCGCCGTAGCAAAAATTCAACGCATGACTCAGCTTTATGCCGCACTCAGTCAGTGCAGTCAGGCTATCGTGCGTTGCGCTGACGAGAATGAACTGTTACAGACAATCTGCCGCAACGCAGTCCAGTTTGGCGGTATGAAAATGGCGTGGATTGGTCTTATTGATTCCGACACTTTGATGGTACAGCCTGCTGCCAGTTTTGGCGATGGAACCGAGTATTTGCAAAGCATTGAAATCTCGTCAGATGCCGACAGTCCGTTCGGGCACGGTCCATCAGGTATCGCCATTCGTGAGAATCAGCCGTTTTGGTGCCAAGATTTTCTGGCCGACCCAACCACTGAACAATGGCATGAGCGTGGAGTACGCTTTGGTTGGCGTGCTTCAGCTGCAATACCGATCCACAGGAGCGGCGTCGTTGTCGGCATTTTTACATTGTATTCAGGCGAGGCCGATGCCTTCGACGAAGCTGCACGTAATCTGCTAGTAAAAATGGCGAAGGATATCAGTTACGCGTTAAATAATTTTGACCATGAAGCTGAGCGCAAACAAGCTGAATTTAATCTGCATGTTGTCAGTAAGCGTTTGACCTCCTTGATTGAGGCGATACCCGATGTCATTTTCTTTAAAGACGGCGAGGGACGTTGGTTGGTTGCCAATGACACTGCCAAGCGACTATTTAAATTGCACGGCTGCGACTGGGAAAACAAGACGGATAGGGAAATAATGGCGGCGCATCCCGAGATGTGTGCTATGTGTGAAGTTTATATGAAAGATGAAGAAGTTGCCTGGAATACTGGCGCATTGGCGTTGTTCGAAGAGCAGGTTATGGATGAAAATAATCAGATACGAACATTCGAAGTGCGCAAGGTGCCAATTCTGGACGATGAAGGTCAACGCGAAGGATTGGCCATTATTGGCCGTGATATTACCGAGAGCAAGCAGACAGAGTCTCAACTTAAACTCGTCGCTAAAGTATTCGGGCAGAGCAAGGAAGGTTTTGTAATTGCCGATGCCAACCGTAATATTGTTAAGGTCAACCCCGCTTTTACCGCTATTACTGGTTACAGTGAGGTCGAAGTTATTGGGCAGGATCCGCACATGCTGTCTTCAGGTCGTCACGATCAGAATTTCTATCGCATTATGTGGGATCGGATTAACACTGAAGGTTTTTGGCAGGGCGAGATATGGAATCGGCGCAAAAATGGTGAGGTGTATCCCGAACTGTTGAGTATCAGTTCCATGACAGATGAGTCTGGTCAGGTAACTGATTACGTGGCAGTTATTGCTGATATTTCAGCAATCAAAGAATCAGAAGCACTGATGGAATATCTCGCCCATCACGATCCACTCACCGATCTGCCCAACCGCTTGCTGTTATTTTACCGGATGGAACATGGTATTGACGCGGCAAAACGTGAGGGTAATCAGTTGGCCCTGTTGATGCTGGATCTGGATCGTTTTAAAGATGTTAACGATAGTTTTGGTCATTTAGCGGGTGATCAACTCCTGCAACAAGTAGCCAAACGACTGGCTTCCCGGTTGCGTGAGGTCGATACAGTTGCCCGCTTGGGCGGTGATGAATTTACCGTGCTGCTGGAAGACATTGCCCACCCGGAAGATGCGGCGCGAGTGGCCAGGGAGATCATCAATGACTTAAGCGAATCCTGGCAGCTTCCTAACTATGGTGAAGTACGGATTGGTGTCAGCATAGGCATTAGTCTGTATCCACAACATGGTGAAACACCAGAAATATTGCTGCAGCACGCTGATGCAGCACTCTATCTGGCTAAAGCCCAGGGTCGTGGTCGTTATGCCTATTTTTCTGATGAACTAACTGATCTTGCACGTACCAGGATGGAGTTGGAAATGCGATTGCGTCGGGCAATTGCAGGGAATGAATTACGTGTTTATTACCAGGCTCAAGTTGATATTGCGTCAGGCCGTATCGTCGGAGCTGAAGCCTTGGTACGTTGGCAAGACGCTACAGAAGGACTCATCTTACCTGTCAGTTTTACTCCGCTAGCAGAGGAAACTGGATTGATTATAGCGATTGGTGAATGGGTGTTGCGTGAAACCTGTCGTCAAGGTAGGGAATGGCTGGATGTCGGTTTGCCGTCGTTGACGCTTGCTGTCAATGTTTCAGCGCATCAGTATAACCAAAGTGATATAAGCGGTCTGGTTGCTTCTGTCCTGGCTGAAACCTCGTTTCCAGCGGATAATCTGGAATTGGAATTGACTGAAACCGGGTTGTTGACGAGGAAGGAGGAGGCGGTACAAATTCTTAACAGCCTTCGTGCACAGGGTGTCCGCTTGGCTATTGATGACTTCGGTACCGGATATTCATCATTGGCGCGTCTTAAACGTTTCCCGTTAGACGCGCTTAAAATTGATAAAAGCTTTATCAACGACATTCCCAGGCAGCAGGACGCCATGGAAATCGCTGCCACCATAATCTCACTGGGTCATGCTCTGGGCTTTAAAGTGCTGACAGAAGGCGTAGAAACGGAGGAGCAGTTGGCTTTTTTGAAAGCTCAAGGTTGTGATTTATATCAAGGCTATTTGAAAAGCCATCCGCTGCCTGCCGAAGATTTTGTTGCATTGTTGAGAAGTAGTGGATTAGATTGTTGCCACAATGAGCAATAAATAATCTTTTATACATGAATTCCCAGCCGAAAATTTCCTTCGATGCATTAACGTTCGACAATCGTTTCCTGCGCGAACTGCCCTGTGACCCCGAAACAGCCAATAATCGTCGCCAGGTTTATGGCGCCTGTTATTCTCGGGTGTTGCCGGCCAAGGTTGCCCATCCGCAAATGGTCGCCTATTCCAGGGAGGTTGCAGAATTGCTGGATTTGAGTCTGGAAGATTGTGAATCCGATGATTTTACCCAGGTGTTTGTCGGCAATCGTCTGTTAGCCGGCATGGATCCTTATGCAACCTGCTA
>JBAZTN010000127.1:0-8985 GCA_041661895.1 Methylobacter sp.
TTGATGTGCATGTTGCAAGGCGTGACCATGCTCCAGGTTGAAGCGATACCTATTTGTGGTTTTTTGAAATCTTCGTTTTTAAAACCAACTGCGTGTAGCATTGCGCGACTTGGCGCGCGTTCCATCCCGTCAACGACTAGAGAAGAATAGGTGCGTGTTTTTTTGTCACCTGAATTAGCCATGCAAGAGATCCCCGTGAGTTAGTTGTTTAAAGAATATGTAAATAAGAATCGTATTTTTGAGTTTTAGAACGTGTCCCAGCCGCCGCTTCTGCGCCGCGAGCTCAGCTTTGGCAATAAAAAACCCAAGATGACTCCGATAAGGGCGAGTATTCCGCCATATAAAAACCAGTCCTGATTAGCGCTGTTACGCATTGCCTGATTTTCAAGTTTTAACTGCTGCAATTCTCTCTCCGCATTAACTACGCGTTCCTGAAGTTCATCACGCTGGTTTTGTAATTCAACGGCGCCGGATGAGGTTTTTTTAAGTTCGTTAAGTTCTTTGCTTAACTGATCTTTTTCTACAGATAAGGTTTTTTCGAGAGTCGATCCTGGGGTAATAGCTTCTTTGGCTTCAGATAGCTCAGCCTTAAGCGTCATATTTTCAGTCTTCAAAGACTCAAGTTCTTTGTTGGCGGCATCCAGATAAAAACGACTGGGCTTGTCCTTCATGGTGTTGCGAGTAGGCATGTAACCTTCTGTACCATCGTCCAGGCGAACATGGGAAAAACCGGTTTTCTTGTTCACTTCTAAAACAGTCAGGGGAGTGCCTGTCGGGAGTACTTGTATAGCTTTGCTAGTGTTATTTTCTTCGCTCCTTAGAGATAAGCCTAAATTGTCCGAAACATAGACGGTTTCAGCCTGTGCTGAACCGAAAGCTACCATTAGCATAAAAAACGAGCTGATTATTTTTTTCACTTGAATCTCTATTGTTGTTCTTCTAATAAATTGAATTCTAGCGTGAATTTCTGCTCATGAGAAATTCCAGTAATGCTTTTTGTGCGTGAAGACGATTTTCGGCTTCATCAAAAATTACGCTCTGGGAACCATCAATAACGTCAGCAGTGACTTCTTCGCCTCTATGGGCAGGCAAACAATGCATAAAGAGTGCGTCATTATTTGCGGTACTCATGATCTCGGAATTTACCTGATAACCTTTAAAAGCTATTTCACGCTGTTTTTGCTCTTCCTCTTGACCCATGCTTGCCCATACATCAGTAACACAAAGGTCTGAGTTTTTTGCGGCTGCCAGGGGTGTGTCAAAAAATCTGACGCGATCCCCGGCTGCTTCGACTATCGACTTTAAAGGCTGGTAGCCGGCCGGGCAGGCAATGTTTAACTTGAAGTCAAGTACGGTTGCCGCATCAATATAGGAATGACACATATTATTGCCGTCGCCTATCCAGGTCACCGTTTTGCCTTTAATGTCGCCGCGATGTTCAAAATAGGTCTGCATGTCTGCTAACAACTGGCAGGGGTGCTGCAGATCGGTTAAGCCGTTAATTACTGGGACGCTGGAGTATTTGGCAAATGTGGTCACTGTTTCGTGCTTGTCAGTTCTGAGCATGATGCCGTCGACCATGCTGGAGATAACTCTGGCACTGTCTTGCAGTGGTTCGCCTCGACCCAGTTGCGTATCTCTGGGCGATAAAAATAATGCACTGCCGCCAAAGTGGCTCATGCCCGCCTCAAAAGAAATACGGGTGCGCGTTGATGATTTTTCAAAAATCATTGCTAAAACCTGGCCTTTTAGGGGCTGATAATCAGGG
The DNA here is from genome assembly GCA_041661895.1 of Methylobacter sp. Taxonomy (GTDB): domain Bacteria; phylum Pseudomonadota; class Gammaproteobacteria; order Methylococcales; family Methylomonadaceae; genus Methylobacter_A. Next base: position 1,769 of record JBAZTN010000127.1, read on the forward strand.
TCACGATTGTTTTTTAGTGTTATAGCTCTGTTGATCAAGCTACGGAATTCGTCGCTGGTCAAATCATGCAGGCTGATAAAATGTCTAGGATTCATAGTGTCCGGCTATTCTGTGCGCTCTTTAATAAGAGTCGATAAGGTTTCTACGAGTTGATTGATTTGTTGATCATTAATGATTAATGGCGGCAGCAGACGGATGGTTTTTTCACTGGTGACATTTATCAGTAAGCCCTTTTGCAGCGCTGATTTAACCAATTCTGCGCATGGCGTATCAAGTTCAATGCCGATCATCATGCCTTTGTGGCGAATATCAACGACATGATTATTGCCGCGTAAGCGTTCAATAAATCCAGAGCAAATGGCATCGCCTTTTTGCACGGCTTGCTCTATCAGATTTTCACTGTCCAGTGTTTCCAATACTGCTAAAGCAGCGCTACAAGCTAACGGATTACCGCCAAATGTAGAGCCGTGATTGCCTGCGGTTAACAAGTGCGCTGCTTTGCCTCGGGCAAGACAGGCGCCGATGGGTACGCCGTTGCCTAGCGCTTTGGCCAGCGTACACACATCGGGAATAATAGCGTTGTGCTGGAAGGCGAGAAATTTTCCGGTACGGCCTACGCCGGTCTGAATTTCATCCAGCATCATCAGCAGCTTATGCTGGTCACACAGGCTGCGTATCTGGTTAAGATAGTCGGCAGCGGGAATATTAACGCCACCTTCTCCCTGTATGGGTTCAACTAAAATGGCGACGATATTGCTATGTAGTTCAAGCGCCTGCTTGATTGCACTGATGTCGTTGTACGGTACACGAATAAACCCTTCAACCAGCGGCGCAAAACCTTGTTGTATTTTAGTGTTGCCGGTGGCGCTCAGTGTTGCCAATGTACGGCCATGAAAGCTTTTTTCCATGACGATAATCGCCGGTATTTCTATACCTTGCTCGTGACCATACTTTCGAGCCAGCTTGATAGCGGCTTCATTGGCTTCTGCGCCGGAATTGCAGAAAAACACGTTATCCATGCCGCTTTTTTCAGTCAGTCTATCAGCCAGGCGTTCCTGAACGGCTATGCCATACAAATTTGACGTATGCACCAGTTTTTCGCTCTGTTTGCAGATGGCTTGATGCACTGCTGGATGAGCATGCCCCAAGCTGCACACAGCTATGCCGGATACCGCGTCCAGATAACGGTTATTGTTTTCATCCCACAACCATGCGCCTTCACCCCGTTCAAAGGTTACTGGTAAGCGTCCATAAGTTGGCATAATGTGGCTAGTCATTTATTCTGCCTGCAAACGATATATAAAACAGGCAGCACAAGCCGCCCATTCGAAAAATCCTCGATTATAGTTTTCAATTTAGCCACTAGCAAGACTTGGATGGCAAGAATTGCTTTTTTAAGTTGTCTAAAGTTGATAAAATTCCTTGGTTTTTATTTATTGAGTGTTTACTACCATGAACGTTATAGAAAGAATCCAGGATCAGCTTGGAAATAATCCAGTAGTTTTATACATGAAGGGTACGCCTGATTTTCCGCAATGTGGATTTTCCGGCCAGACTGTTCAGGTATTAGATGCCTGTCATGCAAAATATATGTACGTTAATATTTTTGAGGATCTTGAAATTCGTGAGGCGCTTAAAGAATATTCAAACTGGCCTACCTATCCGCAGCTTTATATCGGCGGTGAATTAGTCGGCGGCTGCGATATTGTTATCGATTTGTACAAGAAAGGCGAGCTGGTGAAAATGCTGGCGGCAGTTGACGCAATAGGAGAATAATGACTTACCGCGAAGGGCGCGAATCTTCGTTCCCTTCGTGGTGAATAAGAGAGGTTCTAATTACTTAGGATTGCACATCCAACGACTCAAGCCGCTGCCAGCGGTTAACTATCATGCAAAATAGTTCGGCTGTCTTCTCCGCATCGTATAGCGCTGAATGCGCTTTTTCGTTATCCCATTCCAGACCCGCGGTCTGAGCAATTTTGGCCAGCACGGTTTGTTGATAAGCTAATCCTCCGAGTGTTGCGGTATCAAATGTACTAAACGGATGAAAAGGGCTGCGTTTTGTTTGTGTTCGCTGAATTGCCGCATTTAAAAAACCGATGTCAAAAGCAGGGTTGTGTCCGACCAAAATTGCCCGTGTACAGTTGTTACGCTTTACAGCATCTTTGATGGGTTTAAATAGCATATGCAGCGCATCTTTTTCCTCAATAGCCATGCGGAATGGGTGGTGTGGGTCTATGCCGTTAAATTTAAGAGCGGCTGCGTCCAGTTCGGAATTTTTAAATGGAATGACGTGGGTTGTATAGCGTTCGGTGATTTCCAGTTCACTATTGCCGTTGAGTTCAACGATAACGGCCGCAATTTCCAGTAATGCATTTTTTTTAGGATTAAAACCAGCTGTTTCTATGTCAATAACGACAGGGAGGTAGCCTCTGAAGCGTTTGTCTAAAGGAATTACAGGTGTATGCATTTTGTAGTTATATCAGGAGGCGTCTAAATGATGAGGATTAAATGAGAAGCTTACTCGATGGTATCGCGCAATTATGGTATGTTACGCCAAAATCAGTCCAGAATAAAAATAATAGCGAACGGAAGGGGAATGTAATGCAAAAGAAAAAATTACTGAAGCTTGGATGTCTGGTTTTATTTGGCATATTGGATGGCTGCGCAACGATAGCGAATGACCCTATGGATCCATATGAGGGCTGGAATAGAGGTGTGCAGACATTTAATGATAATTTCGATAAATATGCGATGAAGCCTGTGGCTGAAGGCTATCAATGGGTAATGCCGTCGTTTGCCGATCGCGGAGTAACTAATTTTTTCAGTAATCTTAGTGACATCAGCGTAACCCTTAATGATCTGTTTCAGTTCAAGATTTCGCAAACCGGCATGGATGGATCGCGCTTTGTTGTTAATACCATTGCCGGTGTTGGTGGATTAATTGATGTCGCTGAAATGATTGATTTGCCTAAGCATAATGAGGACTTTGATCAAACAATGGGTGTTTGGGGTGTGCCAACAGGCCCTTATCTGGTATTGCCGTTTTTTGGACCTAGTTCTCCCCGGGGCGTTGGTGGCCTGATCGGCGATGCGGCCATGAATCCAATCACCTATGTCGGTTATTTTCCAGGCATTGAAAATGGATTGGGCTCTGCCATTACCGGGGGAGCAGCCGCCCTAAATGCGATTGACCAGAGAGCAGATAATTTAAGCACTGAAAAAATTGCGACTGAAGCAGCCATAGATCGGTATTCGTTTTTAAAAAGCGCCTATTTCCAGCATCGGCATTATCTGATTCATGACGGAAATGTTCCTGAAGGGGAAGACGTTCTGGAAGAGGATGAAGAGTTTAACAAGAACAACTTAGCCCCTGTTAAACCCTATTAGTCCGTATTTTCAATAACATGAAGGGTTGGTGATTTTTAGTCACCAACCCTTTTTTATGGTCGAGACTTATTGTAGTTTCCAGAAAAGTTCTTCATCCGCTTTGAGTGGCGTGATCGATATATCATTTTCCCCGTAAACAGACGGGACTTTCCATATGGTTTTTTCCAGGGTGATCGTTCCGGAATTTCTGGGCAACCGGTAAAAATCAGCGCCGTAAAAACTGGCGAAACCTTCCAGCTTATCCAATGCATCGGCCCTTTCAAATGCTTCCGCATACAGTTCCAAGGCTGCGTGAGCGCTGTAACACCCGGCACAGCCGCAAGCTGTTTCCTTTAATGAAGTCAGATGTGGTGCGCTGTCTGTACCCAGAAAGAATTTCGGACTGCCGCTGGTTGCTGCGGCGACCAATGCCAAGCGATGAGACTCTCGTTTGATAATCGGCAGACAATAATAGTGTGGCCGTATGCCGCCTGCCAGAATGGCGTTGCGGTTAAATAGTAAATGTTGTGGAGTGATGGTTGCAGCAATATTTGGGCCTGTTGATAGCACGAACTGCACGGCTTCAGTCGTGGTGACGTGTTCGACAACGATGCGTAGCCCAGGAAAATTACGAGAAATGTCAGTTAGATAGGTATCGATGAATACCCGTTCACGATCAAAAATATCACAAGTGTCGTCGGTAACCTCGCCATGAATGAGCAAAGGGATCTCATGCTGTTCCATCGCGGCCAATTGCGGATAGATAGCCCTGATGTCAGCAACGCCTGAGTCTGAGTTGGTGGTGGCACCGGCCGGATAAAGCTTAAAGGCATGGATATGTTCGGATTCAGCAGCTTTTTTGATTTCATTAACCGTTGTCGAAGCCGTCAGATAAAGCGTCATCAGCGGCGTAAAATCCATATTCACAGGGACAGCTTGCAGAATTTCTTCCCGGTATGACAATGCCTGAACCACCGTGGTAACAGGCGGCTTGAGATTGGGCATGATGATGGCGCGGGCGAATTGTCGGGCGGTATGCGGCAGAACGGTTTTTAAAATCTCACCGTTTCTAACATGTGTGTGCCAATCATCTGGCCTTGTGATGGTTAATGTTTTCATTCCGAAGATGCTTTTTTCTGTAAAATAGGCAGTTATTTTATAGTAAGCGCCTTGAAAAACTAAACAAAGCGCTTATTGTTGTTGTTATTTTTTGTTATCGGAGTGGTTAATGCCAATATACGAGTACCAATGTCAATCATGCGGTCATGAGCACGAAGCCTTACAGAAACTCAGTGCCGAACCTTTAATTATTTGCCCTGCATGCAGCAAGCCTGAATTAATGAAAAAGATTTCAGCGGCCGGATTTAGATTAAAAGGCAGCGGCTGGTACGAAACTGATTTTAAGAGCGGCGCCAAGAAAAATGTAGCAGGCGAAGCCAGTTGTTCAAGCTCCACACCGACTTCTGGTGGTTGCTCAGGCGGTGGCTGTAAAAGTCATTAGCCCTAACTTGCGTAAGCCGGTTTAAGCACGTAATATCGACAACTTTTTTGGATTAACAGAGACAATCTATGCGTACCCACAAGTGCGGAGAATTAAATAAACAACATTTAGGCGAAGCCGTTGAACTGTGCGGATGGGTTCATCGTCGTCGAGATCATGGCGGGGTTATTTTTATTGATCTGCGAGACCGCGCCGGTCTGGTGCAGGTCGTATTTGATCCTGATGCGCCTGAAACCTTCGCAATTGCTGAAAGCGTACGCAGTGAATATGTCATAAGAATTGAAGGGATAGTACGTGACCGTCCTGAAGGCACGGTCAATTCCAATATGCATACTGGCGAAATTGAAATACTGGCCAGCAATATTGAAGTATTAAACGAATCTGAAACGCCGCCTTTCCCAGTGGAAAGCGATATTGAAGTCAACGAAGAACTGCGCCTGCGTTATCGCTATATAGACTTGCGCAAGACTGCGATGCAGGAAAAAATGAAAGTGCGCAGGGATGTAACTCGGATGCTGAGGAACTTTCTTGATGACAATGAGTTTTTTGAGATTGAAACTCCTTATCTGACCAAAGCTACACCAGAAGGTGCGCGCGATTACATCGTGCCAAGCCGCACCCACGAAAATTCATTTTTTGCATTGCCCCAGTCGCCGCAGCTTTACAAACAAATGCTCATGATTGCCGGCATGGATCGCTATTATCAAGTCGTGCGTTGTTTCCGCGATGAAGATTTACGCGCCGATAGACAGCCTGAATTCACCCAGCTCGATATAGAAACATCGTTCATGGATGAAAATGAAATCATGCACATCATGGAGGAAATGATCCGTCAGTTGTTCGCCAAAGTGATCGGCGTGAACTTGGGCGCCAAATTTCCGCGCATGACTTATCAGGAATCGATGTCACGCTTCGGGGTAGATCGCCCCGATTTGCGGATTCCGCTGGAATTGGTCGATATTGCCGACGACATGAAAGACGTCGATTTCAAGGTCTTCTCGGAACCGGCCAATGATCCAAAAGGCCGCGTCGTTGCGATGCGTGTGCCTAATGCAGGCGATTTAAGCCGCAAAGACATCGATGTGTTAACCAAGTATGTCAGCATTTATGGCGCTCGAGGTCTGGCTTATATCAAGGTCAACGACTTGTCCGCCGGTGTCGATGGCTTGCAATCACCTATCGTTAAATTCGCCCCTCCCGAGGTATGGGACAGTGTGTTGGCCAAAACCGGCGCACAAAACGGTGATTTAATCTTCTTCGGTGCGGATAAAGCCAGCATCGTTAATGAAGCGATGGGTGCATTGCGGGTCAAGCTGGGGCATGACCTCAACCTGATTGAAGGCGACTGGAAACCGGTGTGGGTGATCGACTTCCCGATGTTCGATTGGGATGAGAAAGGTCAGCGCTGGAATGCCATACATCATCCATTCACAGCGCCAAGTTGTTCAGTCGAAGAGCTGATGGCCAATCCGGGGGGGGCTTTATCACGCGCTTATGATCTGGTGCTTAATGGCACCGAAGTGGGTGGCGGTTCAATCCGTATTAACCGTTCTTCCATGCAACAAACCGTGCTTGAAATTTTAGGTATAGGCGAAGACGAAGCCAGAGAGAAATTCGGCTTCCTGCTGGATGCATTGAAATACGGTGCACCTCCACATGGCGGCCTTGCCTTTGGTCTTGACCGGCTGGTCATGTTGATGACAGGATCGCACTCCATTCGTGATGTCATCGCTTTCCCCAAGACACAATCAGCGGCTTGTCCTTTGGTCAGTGCGCCAGCGGTAGTTACTGATGAGCAATTGAGGGAACTGGGAATACGCCTGATTAAACCCGCCGGAAAAGAAAAAGCTAAGCAGGATTAAAGCTATTCATTTTTTGTATGGTTTGCCATGAAGGGCGCGAAAATTGCACTCTTCTTGGCAACCAAATCCTACCAAAATATTCTCCGTAGAGGATCATCATTTAAATGACCAATGCCCCATTACCCATTCAAGACTATGCGTTACTCAGTGATGAGGAATGTGATGCCCGAATTATTGCCGCTAAAGCCAAACTTGGCAAACGCTGCGTTGTTCTTGGACACCATTATCAGCGTGATGAAGTATTCAAACATGCTGACTTTTCCGGTGACTCATTAAAATTGTCCAAAGATGCTGCACAGTCGGATGCTGAATTTATCGTGTTCTGCGGTGTGCATTTTATGGCGGAAGTGGCCGATATTCTGTCCAGACCGGATCAGATTGCCATATTGCCTGATATGGCGGCAGGCTGTTCAATGGCGGATATGGCAAATCTGATCAAGGTTCAAAAATGCTGGAATGAATTGGCCCAGGTTCTGGATGTTGAA
>JBAZTN010000128.1:0-8953 GCA_041661895.1 Methylobacter sp.
AGTCCAGGTTTTTACCGGATTGAATTGGGTATTTTCATAGCCGCGTTCAGCATAAATCTCATGATAATTGGCGGGTAACTGAGACTCTTCGGTAGGCGGTATCCATTGTCCAAAGCAAGTTGGCCAGTCAGGGCAACCCATTCCAGCACCGGAAGCCCGCACAATCCCGCCAACCAGGATTACAAAATAAACTGCGAAAATTGTCATGATGCCTAGTCGTCGAAAACGTAAGGCTGCTTGTGTATTGATCATGTATTTAAAATTTAAAACAAGTATGGATTCATCGGTATTAAAGTGAGGAACAAAAGCAGTGAGCGCCCAACGATAGATGGCACATAAATACTTTACTCCCCCCTATCTTTCTGAAAAGTCTCTCAAGTAGTTTTGAAGCAGAGCAATACATCTGCTACAGGACCAGACTGGTAACTAAATTAAGAAGAATTATACCGTCAATAATTTGATTTTGTCCTGATTCTGATCTTTTAGCCTGAGCTTGCAAGTATTCGTATCAGAAATTTGCAAAACAATAAGCATTTTACAAATATTTTGTCTGGTTTGTGCGCAAAGCACCTTACCTATACTTTGTTCTGTGTCAGTACTATCGTCAATGATAGTTGAGTTTGGCTCAGGCGGGGTTGACGTTTCGCACTCGGCGAGAAACAATTCCCTTTTCGCCGTGCCCAGATAGTGAGTACGGGCAACAATTTCCTGACCGGTATAACAGCCCTTGGTGAAACTGATACCGCCCAATTTATCAAGATTTAGCATTTGCGGAATGAATTCCTCTGAAGTCTCTGTAGTAAGCCAGGGAATCCCTGAGATAATGTCAAGATAGCGCCACTGATCTGAATTTTCCGGCTGAAAGCCTTGCTTGACCTGTTCTGACCAGAGCTTCCGAGCGTTATCTGCCTCAGCAATAATCAGGCAACGATTCTGATCTGAGGAAAGGTTCACGGTTATATTTTCTTGTTGAATTGTTGCAAATAACTGTTCAGGTGAAGATGGTTCGTTCATCTGAGCATCGGAATAACTTAGCCCAACTAGACAAAGCTCATCCGAGCTATCAGTTAATGTCACATCTGATCGCAAGACATACATCTGCAGTCTTTTTTTGACTGATTCCAATAATTCCTTAGGTAAAACCAACAGATATGCATCGTCTTTTTTAATCAGTAAAAAAGTTGTGATAGCCCTTCCCTTAGGATTGCATAGCGCACCTAAGCTGCTTTTTATCTCGGTAATGTCATTAATATTACAGGTAATCTGTCCTTGTAATAATTTTGCAGCATCTTTCCCGGCGACTGTCAAAACACCCAGATTCGGAACTGGATAAATACGCTTGCTGCCTTCATGCTGAGGTGACGGAAAAACAATACGCGTATCATTTTGAAATATTGCATTTTCAGAAAGCAGAAAATTTTTCCAGTTTGGGTTCATAACTAAACAAAATAATAGGTTTTTAAGCCGCACCAATTATATCGTCGGTTGAAAAAAGACAAAAAATCGGTGCAATTCATTTCTTGCATTGGATCACATATCAGTGACAAAGTATTACTAATTAATTATGAGGCGGTCTGACTTGTCAAAAAAACACGAACCATTACTGCTGTTGGAGCTTAAACCGTCTGAGCGATTAAAACAGCTCATTATTTTTATACATGTGCTTGCTTTAGGCGCATGTGCTGCCAACTCTTTACCGATTGCCGTCAAACTTGGTCTATCGATAGCGATTTGCATGCATTTTTGGTTTAGCATTAAGCATTTAAAAAGTGAACATCACAGAATCAAGCATACTGAAGCATTTGACTGGGAAGTATCATCCGCCAGCAATGCCTTTGAACCTGTCCGGATTATGAATTCAACCGTCATAACAATTTACGCTATATTTTTGCATTTCAGAAGTCAAAATGCAGGCAAACAAACCGTGCTTATATTAAACGATGCGTTAAGTGAGGATGATTATCGACGCCTTATCGTTAAACTGAAAACGTCCATAACAGAATAACAACAAAGCTCAGGTATCCGTATTTTACGCTTATTTACTCTGACCGAATTTTGTCCAACGCAAGCGGTTGGCATTAGTCACCACGGTCACGGAAGACATAGCCATTGCTGCACCTGCAATCATCGGGTTTAATAACAAACCGAACACCGGATATAGCAAACCCGCCGCAACCGGAATACTGATCGTGTTATAGAAAAACGCACCGAGCAGATTTTGTTTAATATTGATTACCGTTGCTTTAGATAATTCGATGGCCTCGGGTACTTTTAATAATGAACCTTGCAAAATAACCACATCAGCGCTTTCTATGGCAACATCAGTTCCGGTGCCGATAGCAAAACCAACATCAGCCTGCGCCAACGCAGGCGCGTCATTGATACCATCGCCAACCATGCCAACGATTTCCCCCGCTTGTTGCAGCTCTTTAACCACCGCCGCTTTATCCTGAGGCAACACCTGTGCCCGCACTTCAGAAATCCCCGCCTGCTTGGCAATGGCGTGAGCGGTTATCTGATTGTCCCCGGTCACCATGATGATACGCACACCTTGATTTTTCAAAACTTGCACCGCCTGCGCCGAATCCTTTTTTATCGGATCAGACACGGCGATAATGCCGACAATTTTATTGTCTACGGCAAGCAGCATCGGTGTTTGACCCAAAGCCGACAGTTTCTCCAGTCGATTGTTAAAGCGCGTGATACTAAGGCCTTGCTCATCCATCAGCGCCTTGTTGCCGAACAACACGCTCTGCTCGTTAATTGTCGCCTTCACCCCGTGACCTGCAACGGCGGTAAATTGTTTAACTTTTTCCAGTTTTATTTGGCTTTGTTCCGCTGCCGCCAAAATAGCCGCCGCCAACGGATGTTCCGAGCCCGATTCGATACTCGCCGCCAATTGCAGCAACTGTTCTTCGGTATAGTCGCCTAGCGCTTCGATAGTTGAAACAGTGGGCTTGCCTTCGGTTACCGTGCCGGTTTTATCGAGTATCAAACAGGTCAGCTTACCCGCTGTTTGCAAGGCTTCACCCTTACGGATCAAAATGCCTGACTGGGCGGCTCTGCCAACTGCCACCATGACAGAAATGGGCGTCGCCAAACCCAAGGCACAAGGACAGGCGATAACCAAAACGGTCATTGAGGTGACAAAGGCGTAACCCAATGAAGGTTCAGGTCCGAAAGCGTACCAAATCAAAAAAGTTAACGCAGAAAGAGCGACCACAGACGGCACAAAAACACTGGAAATTTTATCGGCCAAGCGGGCGATTTCAGGTTTGCTGCTTTGCGCCTCGCGAACACTTTTGATAATTTGCGCCAGTGCCGTATCACGCCCGATACGTGTCGCCGTAAACAGAAAACTGCCGGTCTGGTTCATCGTGCCGGCAACAACTTCCGAACCCACAGTTTTTTCTACCGGCAATGATTCACCGGTCAGCATGGACTCATCAACCGAGGAATGTCCTTCCAGCAATACACCGTCAACAGCGATTTTCTCACCGGGCCTTACTCTTAAGGTTTCGCCCAAACCCACTTGCTCGATAGCAATATCCATTTCCTCGCCATTTCTGATCACTCTGGCAGTACGCGGCTGCAAACCGATCAGCTGGCGGATTGCACTGGACGTTTTACCTCTGGCCAGTGTTTCCAAGCCTGAGCCCAGATTAATAAAGGCCAGAATCATCACGGCGGCTTCAAAATAAGCATGTTTTGCCAGGGACGGCAGAGTATCGTAATAATCGATAACAATGCAGGAATAAATCCACGCCGACCCCGTACCCAGCGCAATCAGAGTATCCATGTTGGCCTGTCCCAGCGTTAATGACGTGTAGGCTCCGCTGTAAAAATGCCAGCCTGAATAGATCATGATACCCAAAGTAATGAGCGCAAGTTCCGGCCAGACCCATAGACCCGTCGCTGAACCGATTTCCGGCAGCCAGCCCAAATGTTCCGCTGCCATCAGCGACGCACCAAAGATTGCCGCTACAGCAGCTTTCTTCATCAGCTTGCGGTAGCGCTGCAACTCCTGCTCTTCCTGGACGGAAGGGTCTTCAAGACCTTCCATCACGGCTGCATCAAAACCGGCTGCTTTAGCGGCCTGCTTTAAAGCTTCAGGATCGGCATTGCCTGTCACCATCGCGGAATGATCGGCAAAGTTGACGCTGACCGAGGTCACGCCTTCAACTGTCGCCAAAGCACCCTCAACGGCACTCACGCATCCAGCACAGCGCATACCTAAAATGGATAACCGCAACGTATCAGGAGTCTGTTCTGTGCTCATAATTTGTACCTTGGCTGATTATAATTCAATGAACTTAAAACAACTTAGTGACTACTCTAGCGTAAAGCCAGCGTCAATAATGGCGTCCTCAATAATATCCAGGCTGGTCTTTTCAGCATCAAATTCTACATTGACTTCATTATCTTTATACGATGCATTAACACTCAATACGCCATCAATAGTTTTCAATTTATCCGTTACATTTGATTCACAACCACCACATTTCATGCCAGTAACGGTTAAGGATACAGTTTCAATCATTTCATTCTCCTTAGCTTAAACTTAATACTTTCATATCCATATCATACTCGACTTCAGGATAAAGTTTAAACTGGACGAAAGACGTTTTGGACAATATGAATTAGAATAGACTGCTTGATCCTAATCACTTGCAGCGAAACCATGCAATTAAATACGATAACCAACCAAACCATTGCCCTTGCCGGCATTGCGCAAGCCGCAGCATTGGTTGAACAATTGGCAACCACCGGCACTGCTGATTCAGCAGCTCTTGAGGCGAGTATCGGTAGTCTTTTCATTAATGACGAGCACGGCATAGCAAATGTCTTCGGCGGACTATCGGGCATTAAACTGGGAATTGATCAACTTAACATTCAAATGACAGGGTTTAAAATCGTCAATCCTGAACAGGCACGTTATTCAGCCTCCCTGGTTTTTCTGGAAAACCAGCTATCACGTCAGCCGGACATGCTAAAAACCATTTTCACAGGTATTGAGCGCGCCCAGTCGCAAACGGAACATTTTGGCCTATTGCATGAAAATGTACTGGCGAATCTCGGGGATATTTACCACAGCACCATCAGTACCCTGCAACCGAGAATCATGGTTAATGGCGAACAGGAATATTTATCAAGACCCGATATCGTCAATAAAATTCGATCCTGTTTGCTGGCAGGAATCCGTTCGGCTATTCTTTGGAAAAGATGCGGCGGCACTCGCTGGAAATTTCTGTTTTTCCGCAAAAAGATTCAGGCTGAATTACAAAATCTGCTGCAACAGCTTTAGCCATTGACATGACTAATCTTATCGAAGCCGAACATCTAACTCGTTATTACGGCAAACATTGCGCCGTCAACGATGTCAGTTTTACTTTAGCCAAAGGCGAGGTACTTGGTTTTCTCGGCCCTAACGGCGCCGGCAAAACCACCACCATGCAGATGCTTTGCGGCAATCTGGCTCCCAGCGCCGGGCAAATTAAAATCAACGGCTTTGATCTGTTGGACCAACCCAAGTCAGCCAAGCTCAGTCTTGGCTATTTGCCCGATACCCCGCCTCTTTACAAAGAATTAAGCGTCGATGAGTTTCTGCTCTACTGCGCGCAACTGCATGGCCTCGCCAAAGCTTCCGTAACCCAAGCCGTCAACAAAGCAAAAGAGCGCTGCGGTTTAACCGAGGTTGCAGACCGGCTGATTGCCAATCTGTCCAAGGGCTTTCAGCAGCGTGTCGGCATAGCTCAGGCTATCTTGCACAATCCGGAAGTCATTATTCTCGATGAGCCTACTGTTGGTCTTGATCCCATACAAATCAGGGAAATCCGCACCTTAATACGGGAACTGGGACAAGATCACGGGGTGATTCTGTCCACGCATATACTCACCGAAGTGCAGGAATCCTGCTCGCATGTGCAAATCATTCATCAGGGACAACTGATATTGAATGAAACCATTGCAGGACTTAATCAGCATATGGATACCGGCACCCTTCAAGTCTCCACCCGGCTGACAGCTGATGTCAACGCGTTATTAAGCATCCCTGGCGTTACCTCTATCGACAGCATTGCAGAAAACCGCATCAAAATTCACCACAGCGTCACAGCCAATCCAGCAGAACAAATTGCCGAGAAAATCATTGCCGCCGGATGGGGATTGCAGGAACTGACACCGATAAAAAGATCTATGGAAGACATCTTTATTACCTTAACCAAAGAGTATGGCGATTTATGAGCATGATTTTAGCAATTGCCTCTCGCGAATTCAGAACCCTGTTTTTATCGCCGTTGGCCTGGACTATATTAGCTATCCTGCAATTCATACTGGCATTTTTGTTTTTAACCCAGGTTGAAACTTTCACTGCGCTACAGCCAAAACTAGCAGGTATTGAAAGCGCACCGGGCTTGACCGACATTATTGTGGCGCCGTTATTCGGCAATGCAGGCATTATTTTATTGCTGGTAACTCCCCTGTTAACCATGCGCCTGATTTGCGAGGAACGCCGCAATAAAACGATGGCATTACTGCTTTCTGCGCCTGTTTCAAATATCGACATTATTCTCGGCAAGTACTTGGGGATACTCGGGCTGATGCTGCTGATGATTGTGCTCATCACCCTGATGCCGCTATCCTTGCTGTCTGGCGGCGACCTTGATTTGGGCAAGCTGTTTGCCAACATACTGGCCTTACTGCTGCTGGTAACCGCTTTCACCGCTACCGGCCTGTTTATGTCCTGCATAGCTGGTCATCCGACCGTTGCGGCCATGGGCACTTTCGGCATTTTATTGTTGCTGTGGATTCTGGACTGGTCAACAGGCATGGACGACCAGCGCAGCGAACTGTTTGAATACCTGTCCATCCTCAGGCATTTCCAGAACATCCAAAGCGGCCTGATCAGTTCGATCGATGTGAGTTATTTTTTCCTGTTCATTACCGGGTTCATTCTGCTCAGCATCCGCAGTTTGGATAACGACAGGTTGCAAAAATGAAAATATCCCAGCACATACATCAGCAAATTCGCCTGAAAAACCTGCTCAGCACAGCAGCATTATTGCTCCTGCTCGGCACGCTGGCATTGTTAAGCAACCGCTATACGATACAAACAGACGTCACCAGCAATGCCGGTAACACTTTATCCCAGGCGTCGCAAAAACTGTTGCAATCGCTGCCAGACAAGATACAAATCACCGCTTATATTAAAAAAGACCCGGCACTCAGAAGCCAGATATCACAATTGATTGACCGCTATGAACGACATAAACCCGATCTGACTCTGACCTACATAGATCCGGATTCACAACCGGAAAAAACACGTGAACTTAATATAGCATCAACAGGTATCATTCTTGTTGAGTATCAGGGGCGCACCGAAAAACTGGCCTTCATCGACGAATCCTCCCTGACCAATGCCCTGCTCCAGCTCGCCAATGCTAATGAACGCTGGGTCACATTCCTGACAGGTCATGGCGAGCGCGCACCAGATGGCATCGCCAATTTTGATTTGGGCCAGTTCGGCAAGGAATTGGATCGCCGCAAAATCAGGGCTCAGACCATCAATCTGGCAACAATACCTGCCATTCCCGATAACTCTGCATTGCTGGTGATCACGGCACCCGCCGTGCCGTTACTGGCTGGTGAAATCGACCTGATCAAGCAATATATTCGGCAAGGCGGTAATCTGCTCATGCTGACCGATCCTGACAACCAGCAACTGGCAATATTGCAAAAACACCTGGGCCTGCATCAGCTAAAGGGAACCATTGTTGACAGCCGCTCCAAGCTATATGGGATTGACGACCCCAGCTTCGTGCTTGCCAGCGAATACGCTCCACACCCCATCACAAAAGGCTTTCAAACCATAACCGTTTATCCCGCTACGGCGGCGCTGGAAATTGGTGAAGAAACAGATTTTCATACCGAAGCCCTGCTCAGCAGTGCACCACAGTCATGGACAGAAACCGGAGCCATAGCAGGAAAGATTCTTTTTGATGCCGATAGCGACGAAAAACAGGGCCCGCTTGTTTTTGCCTATGCCCTGACCCGTGATATTGATAAAAAAACCCAGCAACGCATCGTCGTTGTCGGTGACGGCGATTTTCTGTCCAATGCCTATATCGGCAATGTCGGCAACCTGGACATGGGATTAAGAATGATCAACTGGCTTATTCATGACGACCGGTTTATCGACATCCCGGCAAAAACCACCACCGATAAAAGCCTGCAATTAAGCCAAATCAGCATCGCCATCATCGGCTTTAGTTTCCTGATTATCATACCGTTGCTGTTGATGGGGACGGGCTTTTATATCTGGCGTAAACGCAAACAGCGTTAATATATCCATCATAGATAATCTTTGTAACTTGGCAAAACAATCCCGTTACCTTAAAAACAGCAAATCTCAGTTGCAATCTATAAAGAAAACTCTGAGAAAAGCGGTGTTTTATTTTCTGCTCACCTTCGTGGTGTCATCAGTCGGATTGTGTATATTGCTACGCTGGGTGCCTGCACCAACGTCAGCCTTTATGTTGTATCGACATTTTGAAGACTTGGTAGACAAGGGGTCATTCAAGTCCATTGAATACACGTGGGTAGGTGCAAATAAAATTTCTTCAAATGCGTCCTCTGCCGTTATTGCATCTGAAGATCAGCGGTTTTTTCAACACTCAGGTTTCGATTTGCATTCCATCCAGTCATCCATTGACGTGTACATGGATGGTGGAAAGCTTAGAGGTGCAAGCACCATTTCCCAGCAAGTGGCCAAAAATTTATTTTTAACGCCGTCAAAAAGTTTTATACGCAAAGGATTGGAAGTATGGTTCACGGTATTGATTGAGTTGTTGTGGAGCAAAGAACGAATACTAACGGTTTACCTGAACATAGCTGAGTTCGGTGATCATATATTCGGCATAGAAGCCGCCAGTCGCCATTATTTTGGTGTATCAGC
>JBAZTN010000129.1:0-8924 GCA_041661895.1 Methylobacter sp.
TATTTTACCCAGAATTGAACACACCGCCGCCAGTTCGGCCGACGACAGATACACATTGGCGCCATTACCCAGCCGGTTGGGGAAATTCCGTGTCGAAGTTGACACCACGGTTGAGTTTTCGGCTACCCTAGCCTGATTACCCATGCATAATGAACAACCCGGCATTTCAGTACGCGCACCGGCTTTGCCGAATGTGCTGTAATAGCCTTCCTCGGTCAATTGCGTCTGATCCATTTTGGTTGGCGGCGCAATCCATAAACGAGTCGGCAACTCGCCTTTCTGCTTTTCCAGCAATTTTCCTGCGGCGCGGAAATGGCCGATATTGGTCATGCAGGAGCCTAAAAACACTTCGTCAATTTTGGTTCCAGCCACAGCGGACAGCGTCTTTACGTCATCAGGGTCATTGGGGCAGGCCAGCAACGGTTCCCTGATTTCACTCATATCAATTTCGATGATTTCAAAGTATTCGGCATCGGCGTCCGGTTCCAGTAATACCGGATTAGCCAGCCATGCTTCCATGCTTTTAATACGACGTTCTATGGTGCGCACATCGCCATAACCCTCGGCAATCATCCATTGCAGCAGGGTGATGTTTGAATTTAAATACTCGCGGATCGGCGCTTCATTCAATCGCACCGTGCAACCACCGGCAGAACGCTCCGCCGACGCATCGGACAATTCAAAAGCCTGTTCCACTTTCAAATCCGGCAAGCCTTCGATTTCCAGGATGCGGCCTGAAAACACGTTCTTCTTGCCCTGCTTTTCAACCGTCAGCAAGCCGCGCTGTATCGCCACATAAGGAATGGCATTGACCAAATCGCGCAGGGTGATACCCGGCTGCATTTCCCCCTTAAACCGGACTAAAACAGATTCCGGCATATCCAGCGGCATCACGCCGGTTGCTGCGGCAAACGCGACCAATCCTGATCCGGCGGGGAACGAAATGCCAATAGGAAAGCGGGTATGCGAGTCTCCGCCGGTGCCGACGGTATCCGGCAACAGCATCCGGTTTAGCCAGGAATGGATGATGCCGTCGCCAGGACGGAGCGAAACGCCGCCGCGGTTCATGATGAAATCCGGCAGCGTATGCTGCATGGTGACATCAACAGGCTTGGGATACGCCGCCGTATGACAGAACGATTGCAACACCAGATCGGCTGAAAAACCCAAACAAGCCAGGTCTTTCAGTTCGTCACGGGTCATGGGGCCTGTGGTGTCCTGTGAGCCCACGGTAGTCATGTGCGGTTCGCAATACGTGTTGGGGCGAACGCCCGCAACGCCACAGGCCTTGCCGACCATCTTTTGCGCCAGCGTATAACCCTTGCCGCTGTCTTTGGCGTCGACAGGACGGCAAAAAACCGTGGATGCCGGAAGACCCAGCATTTTGCGGGCACGGTCAGTCAAACCACGACCGATAATTAACGGAATACGCCCACCGGCACGCACTTCGTCCAGAATGACCTCGGTTTTCAGTTCGAACTTGCAGATCAGTTCACCACTATCATGACGCTTGACCTCGCCTGCATACGGATAAATGTCGATCACATCGCCCATCGCCATGTGAGTGACGTCACATTCAAAAGGCAAGGCGCCAGAATCTTCCATGGTATTAAAGAAAATAGGCGCGATTTTGCCGCCAATACAAACCCCGCCTTCGCGCTTGTTGGGAATGTAGGGAATATCATTGCCCATGAACCATAACACCGAATTGGTCGCCGATTTGCGCGAGGAGCCGGTGCCGACCACATCGCCGACATAAGCTACAGGAAAGCCTTTTTGCTTGAGTTCGGCGATTTGCTGTTCTGCGTTGGTGATGCCCTCGCGCGGCATTTTCAGCATGGCTTTGGCATGCAACGGAATGTCCGGCCGCGACCAGGCATCTGGTGCCGGTGACAAATCGTCGGTATTAGTTTCGCCGGTTACCTTGAACACGGTAACCGTTAATTTTTCGGGTACTTTCGGCTTGCTGGTAAACCATTCCGCTTCCGCCCAGGAATTAAGAACCTGTTTGGCGAATAGATTACCGGCATCGGCTTTTTCCTGTACATCGTGGAAAGCATCGAATATCAGCAGGGTATGGGACAGCGCTTTGGCGGCAATCGGCGCCATTACTTCGTTATCCAGCAAATCAATTAACGGCGCGATGTTATAACCGCCCAGCATGGTGCCCAGCAATTCGGTAGCGCGAGCCGCATCCAGAATCGGCGAACTGACTTGGCCCTTTGCAAGAGCCGCCAAGAATCCTGCCTTAACATAAGCTGCTTCGTCTACACCCGCAGGAACGCGGTTTGCCAGCAGATCGAGTATGAATTCCTCCTCGGCAACTGCTCCATGCGTTGCTCTACCTCCTGCATCCATGCAGTCGTGCCCTGCGGGCGGTTGTTTAATCAGCTCAACCAAAGCGGCGACCTGTTCTGCATCAAGCGGCTTGGGCACTATGCCTTCGGCAGCGCGTTCTGCTACGTGTTTACGGTATTGTTCTAGCATGGGGAATTCCTTGGGGAATGGTTTAAAACGGGTGATTTATTCAGTATTACCACTAGATGGATGCATTGCCATTAAGTTAAACCGGAAATAGTTGTGATTGATGTTGTAGTCGCGAATAGCTTCACGACTACAACACCAGCTTAATGGACGTAACGGAGACCGTGGGAACGATGTAACTACTTCATCGCCTCAACGATTGCATCACCCATTTCAACCGTTCCGCATTTCGATTTCGGATTAAGGTCTGGCGTAACACATTTGCCTTCATTAACTACTTTTTCCACCGCTGTTTTTATTTTAGCTGCCGCTTCGTGTTCGCCAAGATAATCCAGCATCATGACCCCAGCCATGATAACTGCGGTAGGATTAGCCAGATTTTTTCCGGCGATGTCCGGCGCGCTGCCGTGTACCGCTTCAAACAAGGCAGCATCTTTGCCGATATTGGCTCCCGGTATCAATCCCAGACCGCCAACCAGACCTGCTGTCAAATCGGACAGAATGTCGCCGAACATATTGGTACAGACGATGACATCAAATTGCTTTGGATCCATCACCATGTGCATACAGGTCGCATCGATGATTTTTTCGTCAAACTCAATATCAGGATATTTTGGGGCAATTTCTCTGGCGACATCCAGAAACAAGCCTTGAGTGTATTTTAAAATATTGGCTTTATGGCAAACCGTTACTTTTTTGCGATGATTGTCCTGTGCGTATTTAAAGGCATACTCGATAATTCTTTCCGAGCCGGCTCTTGTGACTACGGCCAGACTTTCAGCGATGTCTTTTTTGGGCGTCAGATAGTGCTCAAGCCCGGCATAAAGTCCCTCGGTATTTTCCCTGACGATAACAATATCAACGTCATCAAAACGGGTTTTCACGCCAGGCCAGTTTTTAGCGGGACGCACATTTGCATACAGATCATACTTCTGCCGCAATGCCACATTAATGCTTCTAAATCCCGAACCACCAACACCAGTAGTCAACGGTCCTTTAAATGCCAATCGGGTTCTATCGATGGATACCATGGTTTCATCAGGCAGCGGTGTGCCAAACTTTTCAAAAGCGGCCATGCCGGCTTCTGCCACTTCCCACTGAATTTTTACGCCTGACGCGTCAATAATCTTAACAGCCTCATCCATTATTGATGGGCCAATACCATCACCTTTTATTAACGTAACAGCGTGCATTCATTTCTCCGTAAGTAAAAAAAACAGGTTCTCGGCAACCGCTCCCTGCGTTGTTCTACCTCCTGCATAACCCACAGGGATGTGGGGAATGCAGATTTTGCATGGAGCAAACTATCCGCCCATGCAGTCGAAGGTAAAAATACACAGCGCCTTTTACTTTGAACCTCAACAGGTTAATTATAGTGCTTTAGGCCTGCCTTTATCTATATGAAGTGGTTAAATAGTACAAATCTCGCTGCTTTTGTTATGATGCAAAAGCCGACCTTTTTGTCTTTACAGCATTACTCAATCTAATTGCAGGAGTTGTTATGACCAGTCTCACCCCTCCCCCGAACGGCAGTCCCATCACCATGCAAAACGGCAAACTTGTCGTACCCGATAATCCGATCATCCCTTATATCGAAGGTGACGGCACTGGGCCGGACATTTGGCGAGCCACCGTCCGTGTTTTGGACGCGGCAGTTGCAAGCGCCTATTCCGGGCAAAAGAAAATTCACTGGATGGAAGTTTACGCAGGGCAAAAAGCCAACCGCTTGTTTAACACCTGGCTGCCTGATGAGACAGTCGACGCCTGCAGGGACTACCTGGTTTCCATCAAGGGCCCTTTGACCACGCCGATAGGCGGAGGAATCCGGTCTCTAAACGTGGCTTTGCGCCAGTTGCTGGACATGTATGTCTGCGTGCGTCCGGTCAGATGGTTCAAGGGCGTGCCCTCGCCTGTTAAAAATCCTGCCGCCGTCGATATGGTTATCTTCAGGGAAAATACCGAAGACATTTATGCAGGTCTGGAATTCGAGCAAGGCACTGAAGACAACAAGCTTTTCATGCGCTTGCTGCGCGAAAATTTTCCGTCGCAGTTCAGCAAAATCCGCTTTCCGGACACCTCCGGCATCGGCATAAAACCCGTCTCTCAGGAAGGCACGGAACGCCTGATGCGTTCAGCAATTGAATATGCCATCGCCAATAAGCGCAAAAGCCTGACCATCGTGCACAAAGGCAATATCATGAAATACACCGAAGGCGCATTCCGTAACTGGGCCTATGCCGTTGCGGAGCATGAATATCCCGAGCAAACCTATTCCTGGGGACAATGGGAAAAAACCCGCGCCGAATCGGGCGATGCTGCTGCGAACAAGGAACAGGCCGAAGCGCTGGCAAATGGCCGCATTTTGGTTAAAGACGCCATCGCCGATATTGCCTTGCAGCAAGTCCTGACCCGGCCTGAAGATTTTGATGTGATCGCCACATTAAACCTGAATGGCGACTACTTATCTGATGCCCTGGCCGCGCAAGTCGGCGGAATCGGCATAGCGCCGGGAGGCAACATCAATTATCAAACCGGCACCGCTGTATTTGAGGCCACCCACGGCACGGCACCAAAATATGCCGACCTGGACAAGGTCAATCCCGGCTCACTCATCCTGTCCGGCGAAATGATGCTGCGCTATATGGGCTGGTCAGAGGCCGCTGACGCCATCATAAACGCCATGGATGCCGCCATCGCCAGCAAACGCGTGACCTACGATTTTGCCCGGTTAATGGACAACGCAACAGAAGTCAAATGCAGCGAGTTTGCTGATGTATTGATTGAGAATTTATAGCGCCTTAGATTTAACAGGAGTTGCGCATGGCTCACGGCAATCAGTTTGATGTTTTAGCGCTGGAATGTGCGAAAGCGATACGTGATGCGTTCAATGAATACAATTTTGAATTCAGGCTCATCACCCAGCGTGCGCAGCGCCGCTTCGAAAACCGCGACTGGAAAGGAAGCCAGCGCGATTCAGTCGAGCGCATCGAGCTATACAGCCTGTTCGTTAAACGCACCGTCACGGAACTCAAGCGGCGGCTGGGATTTTTATCCCGGGACAAATCATTGTGGAAAGCCATCAAACACTGTTATGAGCTGCTGTTAACCGATTATATCGACTCCGAATTCACCAAAACCTTTTTCAATTCCATTACCCGGCAAATATTTACCACCGTCGGTTTCGATGCCGATGTCGAGTTCATCGCGCTCAACCACAAGCCGCTTACCCAAACCTCTCAGGCCATTAAAAGCCGTATTTACCATCGCCAGGACAAGAGCCTGGAGTCTTTATTTGACAGCTTGCTCGATGATTTTTCCGTTGCCGTCCCTTACCGGAATAAAGCCGGCGACATAGCGCTGATAGTTCGGCAAGTAACCGAACATGAGTCTGCCTGCCTGAACGCTAGCATAGACAAGGTGGAAATACTGGAGGCCGTGTTTTTTCAGATCACCCGCGCTTATCTTGTCGGCCGGGTGTTTTGCGGCGAAACCTCGTCTCCGCTGGTCATCGCGCTAAAAAACACCCAGGAAGGCATCATCGTGGATGCGGTGCTGATGTCTGTTACAGATGTAAGCATCCTATTCAGTTACACCCGCTCCTATTTTCAGGTCGATCTTGAGGCCGTGAGCGATGCGGTGGTTTACCTTAAAGCCCTGCTGCCGCACAAAACCGAGGGCGAACTGTTTACCGTGCTGGGACGCGCCAAACAAGGCAAAACAGACCGCTTTCGCAATCTGCTGCAACATCAGGAAAAATACAACGAGCAATTTATCCATGCGCCGGGCGAAAAAGGCCTGGTGATGATTGTGTTCACACTGCCCACGCATGACATCGTCATCAAAATCATCCGTGATAAGTTTGCGCCGCCGAAGTCGGTTTCGCGCAATGATGTGATGGCACGCTATAAACAGGTGTTTGAACATGACCGCGCCGGAAGATTGGCCGATGCGCAGGAGTTTCAGTCTTTAAAATTCGACCGAAACCAGTTTGAAGCCTCGCTGTTTGAAGAACTCACCTCGGAGGCCAAAGAAGCCATTCTGATAGAAGGCGATAATATTATTTTCAAACACTGCTATATAGAGCGGCGCTTGACGCCATTGAACCTGTTTTTGCAAACCGCCGATCAAACTGCGGCAAAAAAGGCCATCTACGACTACGGGCAGGCAATACGCGATCTGGCTTTGAGCAATATCTTTCCGGGTGATCTGTTATTGAAAAACTTTGGCGTCAGCGTTCGCGGCCGGGTGATTTTTTACGACTACGATGAGTTGTGCATGGTGACGGACTGTAATTTCCGCGACCTGCCCTCAGCCAGCACCGAGGAAGAAGAGATGCACTCGGACGCGTGGTTTTATGTCGCGGAAAACGATATTTTCCCGGAACAATTCATTTCATTTCTGGGCTTTAATGAAGAGCTTTACCATCTGTTCATGCACTGGCACAAAGAAATCCTGACAGCGGCTTACTGGCGCAACCTGCAGGCACGGCACAGGCTCGGCGAGGTTTTGGATGTGGTTCCCTATCATCATTACCCTTTTTAACAGTCCTGGTTTTTATACAAATATCATAAAAATCAGGACGATAAACATTACGAGTTAAGTTATAGAAGCAATGGAGCAGGTCTTTGCCATTGATAACTCGTGATGGGTCTATCACCTCAGGAGACTGCAAAAATGAAAAAGATGAAGTTTGGGACACTATGTGTGCATGCCGGAGAACGACCCGATCCGTCAAGCGGAGCCCATACAACGTCGATTTATCAGACCTCAACGTTTGTATTTGATACCGCCGAGCAAGGTGCAGCCAGATTTGCGGGGGAAGAGGACGGATACACCTACGCCCGATTAATGCCTAACACCCCTACTCATGCCGTTTTGATAGAAAAAATCGCTGCCCTCGAAGGCGGAGAGACAGGACAAACTTTCTCCACGGGTATGGCGGCAATCACGGGAGTTGCTCTTTCCTTACTTAAAAAGGGCGATCACTTGCTGTCAACCGACGTGGTCTATGGCTGTACTTATGAACTGTTTGCGTCGGTGTTGACCAGGTTAGGCATCGAAGTGAGTTTCGTGGACACTGCAGACCTTGAACAAGTACAGCGTCATCTGAAAAAGAATACCCGAATGGTCTTCCTGGAGACTCCTGCGAATCCTACCATGAAGATTTGTGATATAGCGGCTATTTCCGCTATGGCCAGGCAAGCTGGCGCTGCATCGATTGTGGACAATACCTTTGCGACACCGATGTTTCAGAAACCTTTGCAACTGGGCGCTGACGCCGTGCTGCATAGCTGCACAAAATATATAGGCGGGCATGCAGACTTATTGGGGGGTGTTGTGGTCGGAAGCCAAGAATTCATCAACAACATGATGCCGATCGTTAACATAACTGGAGCCACCCTAGCCCCGCACGAAGCCTGGCTATGTATACGCGGACTGAAGACCTTGCACTTGCGGATGGAAAAACACGCGAAAAACGCTTTGGAGGCAGCCAGATTTCTGGAAGCACATCGAAAAATTGCCTGGGTTAGGTATCCGGGCTTGCCAAGTCACCCGCAGCACGAAATCGCACGGAAACAAATGAGCGGTTTTGGCGGCATGCTGTCATTCGGAGTTGTAGGCGGCATCGAAGCGGGACGCAAACTCATGAACAGCCTGGAGCTTTGCAGCCTAGCCGTCAGTCTGGGTGCCGTGGATACATTGATTCAGCATCCGGCTTCTATGACTCATGCCGGAATTCCAAAGGAGGTACGAACCCAAACGGGTATCACCGACGATTTGGTCCGGCTTTCTGTCGGCATTGAGGAACCTGAAGACATCATTGCGGATATCGATCAGGCCTTAGAGAAATTGTAGCTGACCAACCGGGATGCAATTTGTCTTACACCAAAGTCATGCGTACTTGCCTGACAGCGGGACAAGGTTTGTAACCTCGTCCCGCTTGGAAGGTTTATTTACAGATTAACTTTACGATTGAATATTGTGTTATGCCGCAACTCCTTATTTAGAAAGTTGAGCATCACGTTATTCAACGCAACATTCCAAGAGATTAATTAAATTTACCATTAAATCTAGTGAGCGAACCTGATGCTGACGATGGATACAATCCTGATGCTGTTTTGCTATCAACAATCATGCTTGCGTGATGCGCTTTTTTGGCTGAGTGGTGTCCTTTGTCGTCTGAGTGATCATCACTCTCATCCATGTGATCCAACACAATATGAAAGTTTGAAGTATCTCCGGTATTCCAAGTCATAGTACCTTCAGCAATACAATCATCTTTATTTACAAAATACGTTCCACTACCTGTCCTTTCTGTAGTAAACCCAGCTGCAGATCCATATCCAGCAATATCAAACTTTCCCTTTCCATCAAAAAACGCTTGACCGATTACATGAGTACTCCGAGTAACGTTGATAAAAGTGCTAGGACCGGTAGGA
>JBAZTN010000130.1:0-8788 GCA_041661895.1 Methylobacter sp.
CAGTAAAAAATGGACCATGCCTTTACATGACTGGAAAGCCGCTTTGAATCGGTTTAGTATTCAATTCGACGACCGAATGCCGAACCATTAACAAACTCCGTTTACACAAAATTCAGGACACCCTCGTGCATTTTTCATCGTTAGGTAAATTTTCTTGTAGGGCAATTTTGCTTCCATTCCTTCAGCCAAAGCCTGAGCCGCTGTAAGCTCAATGGTGCTTAAGGTAGATAATTGTATTGCCGTCAGCAATTCCCTAACTTGTGTGACGTGTGGCGCAATAATAAGTATCGCCTTTTGAACTGTGTTAGTGATAGTGGGGAAATACCTGTCGGCGTTATGACTGCCTTGTTCTATTGCGTAGGCAACAAATTCTTGAATGACATCTGTAAGAATTCCCCGACTGTCTTTGCCAGATAAACGCGCCACCTGATAAGCCAAATTTGCACGTTCTTTTGATTGGCGATCAAGTGCCACTTCCATTTTTAAGAACGCGTCAACAAAGCGACTTTGACCTTCTCTTGATTTGCGGCCGCCGATAAAAGGCATGGCTTTTAAGAATCCAGATTTATTGAGTTCGTAGCGTCTGTATTCCTTGCCTCGGTTTTTGTAATTTCGTGGCTTGGATTCAAGCCGCGAGATTATGCCTTCTGCTAACAAATCATCAAGGGTTTGGAGTATGTTTTTATGCTGCCTCCCAAATTCTTTGGCGATATCGCGGCTATCCACACAAATCTGATTGTTGCCGCCGTGAATTATCAGGCTTAACGAGGTTTTGGGCGAAGGGGTGTTGTTGATCTGTTTGGTGCTGCCTATATTACTCATGCTGCACCGCCCAGTTCAACGATCAAACGCCTTACATCCTCAACGCGCCAAGCGGTTGTTCTTTCGCCCAATTTTACGGGTTTCGGATATTTGCCGGACTTTACGCCGTTTAAGAACGATGTGCGGCCTATGGGGAGTAACGCGGGGATAGGTGGCTGGGCTTTTGGGTTGCCGATAATCTGCCAAATTCTTAAAAATCCAGCTTCGGGTATTTGGTGGGTTGTTGTTGGCATGCTTTATCTCTTATTGAATTACTAAGATTAAGCATTGTAGGCATAAAAAATAAGTTTAGAAGCCCGCCTGCTGGTAGGGCGCGGGCTGTGCGGGTATAGCCCGTGCCGTGCGGGCATCACTCAGGATTAATACCTTTTAACCAATCTCGTATAGTTGCAAACGCTATAGGTACGATTTCTTTGGATATGTAAAACGCCGCATCATTTTTGTTGTTGAATGATTTGTGATTGTCTTTGTAATGCTGGATTGCCTGTGCTTTCATTGATCTATTTTCGGAATGGCGATTATCGGCTGCTTTTTGCACTTGAAGCTTTTTTTGAATTTCAACCCCATCAAGTAATGCCATACCCCAACGGATTTTCATTTGTGCAAAGACGCTTAGTGATTCCTGCATCATTTCTTCAACAATAACGTGAAACTGACTTGTCGCTAAACTATACTCATCAATAAGGTTGTTTAGGTCTTTATTTTCTTCATCACGTTTTTTTACCCATAGCAAGGACTGTGCTGTAAGGTCTAATAATTCCGTATAAGTTAATTTACGCTTCTCTAGCAAGGCTTTTGTTGCAGCCCAAGGAAGATCAGCATCTTTGTCATTAAACTTTTTTGTCACTGATAACACTCCATCAAAGTGTAAGTCATCCAGGATGAGAATATCCGGAAACGGGGGGATGAATCTCGCTTATTGCCTGCTAAGGCTATCCGGTAGATTTTGATTATATCAGGTGTACGATTTTTATCCGTACGCCAAAGGGAGCATGTTTTACCCGATCTTCTTAAACGGTATCACCGCCGCGCCTGCTTTCAAGCTGTCCAGATAATCAGCCCATTGCTGCATCATCTTGTGTCGCTCTGGTAAATGGGCTGTCCGATTGTAGGCTCGTCCGTTGGGGTCTTTAACGGCATGGGCTAGTTGATGCTCGATAAAATCAACTCTGACCCCCATCACTTCATCAAGAATAGTTCGCGCCATAGCTCTAAACCCGTGTGCGGTCATCACATCCTTACCGTAACCCAGTCGCTTTAATGCTGCGTTTAGTGTGTTTTCGCTCATGCACCTATCACCTCGCGGTGTGCGTTCAGACGAAAATACATATCGACCATGCCCGGTAAGTGGGTGCAATTCTTCCAATATTTTTACGGCTTGGGATGATAACGGAACAATGTGCTCGGTCTTGGTTTTTGATACGAAGTATCGCCATTCTTTAACCTCAATGTCGATGTGCTGCCATTCTGCCGCGCGCAACTCGCCTGGGCGAACAAATACCAGCGGTGCAAGTTTCAGCGCACAAATAGCGGATAATGAGCCTTGATAACCGTCTATTGCTCTCAATAACTCAGCAACTTGTTTGGGTTCTGTAATTGATGCAAAGTGTTCACCTTTGGCTGGCGGCAATGCTCCGCGTAAGTCTGGCGTTATATCTCGATCAACTCTACCCGTTGCAACTGCATACCGGAAAACCTGCCCGCATATTTGCAATGATCTGTGAGCTGTTTCAATAGTTCCTCTATCTTCAACCCGCCTTAAGCATTCCAGAATATCTTTGGGCAAAATGTCGATTATGGGTTTGCTACCCAGCCAAGGAAATATATTTCTTTCAAGCATCCGTTTGGAACGGTTATTTTTATCATCCCAATCATTAACTTTTCTTGATCCCCATTCTCGGGCGATTATTTCAAAGCTATTTGCCGCACTTTCTGCCTTAGATGATTTGACCGCTTTTTTGTTTTCGCTGGGGTCTATACCGACATCAATTTGTTTTTTGGCGGTATCTCGTTTATCTCTGGCTTCTTTAAGTGATGTTACCGGGTAAGTTCCGAGTGCTAAAGTTTTGCGCTTCCCGCCAAAGCGGTAATTGTATCGAAAGTATTTTGAACCATTTGAATGGACGAGCAGGTACATTCCTTTCTCATCCTGTATTTTATAAGGCTTGTCAGTGGGTTTGGCGTTCTTTATGGCGGTATCTGATAGCGGCATGGCGGTACAAGCTCGGGTTAATTTGAATATACCGCCACTTATACCGCCGTAAATGGCGGTATGTCAATGTACCCCATTGCATTTCGTTGGACATAAAAAAACCCGCTAAGCCCTATGACTTGCAGGTTGGTGAACTTCTTTGAATCTGTCTGAATGCATTAATGGAGGCTGCGGGCGGAATCGAACCGCCGTAGATGGCTTTGCAGGCCACTGCATAACCATTTTGCTACGCAGCCCTAAAATGTAAAATAAAAAAGCCGCGATAGTTCGCGGCTTTTTTTAAAATTAATTGGAGCGGGAAACGAGATTCGAACTCGCGACCCCAACCTTGGCAAGGTTGTGCTCTACCACTGAGCTATTCCCGCGCTTCAATTTATTTAGCTATTATAAGGGTTTTTTAAACATTGTCAAACTTTAATATCATTTATTGAATATCAATTGATAAAACCCAACCTTCATTACCTTGACATTGACCTTCTTCAACTTTGACTTTAACAAATGCGTCCTTCTTTCCATAAGCATCCTGAAAATCCACTATCGTTACAGCTGTTCCCTCTGGCAAATTCTTGCAAGGTGATCCGCTTTTGTCATCTTCTTCGGCATCATCATATGCAGCTATAGCGCCAGGCATTGCAACCATACGTATTGTTGCTCCTTCTTCAAGAGCATTGGGATTCTTCAACACATATCGTTGGCCGGCAACGAGGTTTTTAGATGAATATTTTGAAACAGCAGGTTTCGAATCATCACCGCTCATCATAATTATAATCAGCAGTAAAATCACACCACCAACAGCACCAAAAAATACCTTGGGATTTTTTTCTTTTAAATCCATCACTGAAGAAAGCAGATTGCCCACTACGCCTTTTGCAGTTTCTATAGTTTTGTTAGAGTTCTCTTCGTTACTCATTTCTCATCCTCACATATTGTAATTTTTATTATATTTTAGTCGACCAAAGTTCATCGCCTGATAAATCAAATTACCACGACGGAAAAACTTTTCAAGTGCTATATTCATAGCATCTATCGTCCGACCAATATACATTAATTAAATAAAATCGTAACCTTTTTTAGTTTGCACAGGTTTTTCCTTTTCCGCTATCCGTCGACATTCAAATTGCCAATAACCCAGCCCGACATTCTTCCTGCTTTTCAGAATCGCTGGAAAGTCTTCACTGTTCATAAACATTCGAATAACGTCGCCATCTTTCAGCATAAAGGTATCGATAATGATATAACTTTTTTCATCGTCAGACTCCTTCACACTATAAAACAAACCTTTTTGAGGCAGGTCTTTCTCTGCCGCATCCATATGAAGATAGTTGACGTCGATGGTTTGAAGAGCCAATAACTGCGTACCAAAGCTTATTTTACCGCTTTGTTTCTGTACAACAACCTTGTTGACAATTCCTAATGAACGCTTATGCTCTGGCATATCTGTTTTTCTAAAACTAACCAAACTGCCTACAGATAAAATATCCGTTCCTTTGAATACGCAAGATAGTAATCTGTCAGATGCTGACTGAACAAGAAACTCCAAATCTTTTTCATTAGTTGCATCCAATTCCCTCTGGAGTGCAAGTGAGTTTTGAAGGTCATGGGTCGACTCCAATCCAATAGAAATGTATCGATCCGATCTATCGCTAAATAATGGCGCTCCCTGCAAATCAATTCCAGACCATCGCTGCTCGAGATAATCGAGTAGTTCTGCCGAAAGCTTTCCACTATTGTCTTTTAATCCTTGAACAGAACTAAACCTTGCTTCTGATACGCTAAACAACTTCTCTTTCTGTTCAAAGGCTTTGAGTAATTTAGTAAGATCCATATACAAAACAGCTGTATCAGTTTTAGCATTTGCTTCAACATACTGGGGCGACTTATCCTCATCCGTCAAGATAAGGCACTGTCTTTGCTGCCCTGCTATTGGCTCAGCTTTCAGGCTAACTAAAGAACCAATCGTTTCTATAAAGCTATAAACCAAAGGAATTTCTTTCTGCATTAAACCAGTTGGATCAGCAAGACTGAGCAACAGAATCTGTCGATAGCACTCCTCGGGAGTACTTGTTTTATTAACCTGATTCATATCATTGGCTGCTTTGGTAGTGTCTTTTTTTATTCTCACACTCAGCTTATAAAGCGAATGCAAATCTATCCAGACCCAATCAGGTATTGCCATCCCCATGATAAAATGACTGACAATAACACTGCTCAATCCTTTAATGCAGCGTTGGATTGATAATGCCGTATTCTTCCCTTGAAACCAGCTGACGTCACGCTTGGTTAGCTCCTTAAGCACCATCCAGTAGCCAATAGTGAACTCCTTTTCAAGCGAAACCAGGACATTCAGAATTTTCTTGTCATTGTCTTCTTTTGGGAATCCTGTTTTTATTAATCTAGACCGAAGATAGTCCTCAAGGATCAGAACGCTTGGCCTTAAAAGTTCCAGAGCATCCAGTCTTAACTGGACAGCCATATCAATCGCATTAAACTCTGTAATAAAATCGTGAATCAACTGTGTAGCTAATCCCGGATTAGCTGTCGGCAA
This sequence comes from Methylobacter sp., assembly GCA_041661895.1. GTDB lineage: Bacteria > Pseudomonadota > Gammaproteobacteria > Methylococcales > Methylomonadaceae > Methylobacter_A. The sequence continues at coordinate 5,580 of JBAZTN010000130.1, forward strand.
TTCAGCCGCCCAATGCTGTAGCGCCCTTGCTTCAAATTCTTTAAGGCGCTGGGGATCTTTTTGTTGTGTTGGAATAACCAGAAAAAAAGAGTTCTTCACATATCCACCGAATTTATTTTAATTCTTCACGTTGCGTACAAAGCCGCGACCGCTCCTGCGGTCTTGCGACATTTCCACCATCCATGGCGGTCAGATGTAGGTAAGGGGCGTGAGCACGACTGCATGGACAGATATTTTGCTCCATGCAAAATCTGCATTCCCCACATCCCTGTAGGTTATGCAGGAGATAGGGCAATGCATGGAGCAATTTGCCGAGGAGCGGAAGCTTTGTGAAATAAAATTCCGCACCACATAGACCTCATTATGCCCCGCCTTTTTTCATCATCATGCCTTTTGATGGGTTATAACCAATGATCGCGGCAGCCATAAACACGATAAAAGCGGCAAACGTGTAAATAAAAGCTGCTTGATTAAACTGCCCATACAAGGCAAACCGGATTAATTCAACAGCCTGTGAGAATGGATTGTATTGCGCCAGATTATGGAGCAGCGCACTGGATTCTTTAATCTTCCACAAAGGGTACAAAGCGGTTGACATAAAAAACATTGGAAAAATCACAAAGTTCATTACACCGGCAAAGTTTTCCAATTGCTTTATAAAAGAAGACAACAGCAAACCCAGAGCCCCCAGCATCAATCCCACCAGCATAAGCGCAGGCGCCACCCACAAATACCCTTGCCACGGAGCCTGAATATCATAAAACCAGGCAATTGTTAAAAAAGCATACGCTTGCAAAATGGAAACACCGGTTCCTGCCAGCAATTTACTGAGCAATAAAAACCAGCGCGGTAATGGACATACCATTAATATGCGCATACTGCCCATTTCCCGGTCGTAGACCATGGACAATGAACTCTGCATACCGTTAAACAGCTGAATCATGCCGATCAAGCCGGGTGTGATATAGACCTCGTAAAGAATATAGGTCTCGTAAGGTGGAGTGATGGCAAGGCCCAATGCCGCTCTAAACCCGGCCGCAAACACAAACAACCAAACCAAAGGCCTGACCAGGGCGGAAATAAACCGCTCACGCTGGGTAACAAAGCGCCATAATTCGCGCCAGATGATGCCCCACATGGCACGCCAGTAATGAAGTAGGTTCACACTTGCTCTCCCTGCGTTAACGTATTGAAAGCATCTTTAATCGTTGGAGCATTGGCTATTTTCAGGACATCATCAATGGTTCCGTTGGCTTTAACCTGCCCTTTATGCAACACAATTAAGTGATCGTCCGAGTAAATTTCATCGATTAAATGGCTCGCCCATAAAACAGCCAGCTTTTCATCAACGGCCAGCTGATGCACATACTCGACAATGGATTGCCGACTGGGCACATCCAATCCCACGGTAGGCTCATCCAGCAACAACAACGATGGTTTGTGCAATAGCGCTCTGGCAATCTCTACACGCCGTCTGTGCCCGCCATTTAGCTGGCGCACTTTCTCAAAGCGTCGCTCATACATATTCAACCGCTCCAGTTCCTGCTGAATCCTTTGCGTAGCCAACTTGCTCCCCATACCATGCAAGGCTGTGTGATAGCGTAAATTCTGCATCACCGTTAAATCCATATCCAGTGTGGTCTGCTGAAAAACTACGCCCAGTCTTTCCAGGGCTTTTCGTGTCTGCTGCTTAATATCAAAACCGCATAGCTCGATACGCCCGTCGCGGGTATCGTACAGCCTCGTAATCAAGGAAAATAAAGTGCTCTTCCCTGCACCGTTAGGACCTAACAATATCGTGCATTCACCCGGCTGAATCTTGAAGTTGACCTGATCCAGCGCTTTCTTGCCGCCATAGGAGAAACTTAAATCTTCGATAGACAACGCTATGGACGAGTTCATGGTTTTACTGCAACTCCCCAGGGATAAGTGCCCACACCAACAGATTTAGTCACTTTTTGATCGTCCAGATCGATAATGGAAATATCGTTACTGGCGCCGTTAGTCGTATAAAGCCTTTTTTGATCCGGTGAAAACGCCAGATTCCAAACCCGTTGGCCGACCAACAAATATCTTTTCACTTCAAACGTCTGCGCATTAATCACCGCCACACGGTTTGCCGGTCCTAAAGCCACGTAACCACGTTTTCTGTCTTTATCGATAACCACGCCTACCGGCTGAATTTTATCGGCAGTAACACCTTGCACCTCAAACTTGATAGTTTTGATAATCTGCTTGGTATTGGCATCCAGAATCATCAAGGTGCCGGCCATTTCGGATGTAACCCACAACTGTTGGCTATCGGCAGTGAAACCAAGTGCGCGGGGACGCGGGTCAACGAGCGTGTTTTCAACGATTGCATTGGTTTTGGCATCAATCCAATGCACCATATTGGTCGTTTCAGAAGCGCTGACTACCCAGCGGTTATCGGGACTGGTCGCTATGCCTTCAGGTTCCACACCGACCTTAATCTGTTTGATGGCTTTCTTTTTGGCAATATCAATAACAGTTACCAAGCTGTCATCTTCATTGGATGCATAAAGCCGGTCACCCGCAGGGTTTAGTGCAAACGTTTCCGGATCTTCGCCAGACGGCAGTTTCCCCATTTCTTTCAGTGTCTCTGCATCAATAATCTTGATGGTATTGTCATCACTGGTTGCCACATACAAAAACTTATTGTCTGAACTGATTGCGATGCCTCTGGGACGCTGACCGACATTCACTGTTTTAATCAACTTGCCGGCGATGGGATCGACAACGGCCAGTGCATTATCTTTTTCCAAGGTAACGAAAACAGTTTCAGCCTGCGCTGTTCCTGTCAGTACTACCGTCAAAAACAGCCCTAATACATTTTTTTTCATTATCATTTACTCCATTTACAGGTCGATTCAGGTTGGTCATAACCCAAGGTATCGAGTTCGGTTTTGGGATGCAAAAAACCTTCAATCGGCGCGACAGCAACCAATGACCTGGGCGCAGCCAGTAAAACAGGTTGCCGCAATTGTCCATCCCAAGATCGGAACGACAAAGGATTGCCCTTATAACCTTGCAAGGCAAACTGATCACTCAACATATAATCTTTAATCAGTTTTAACTCATTGGATTTGGTACGCGTGGCCGCCTCGCCGATGGCTCTTATCGCCAGATAGGCGGCATAGTCCTGCTCTTCCATCCAGCGCTTCGTCTGTTCTATGAAGCGGTTTTGAATC
>JBAZTN010000131.1:0-8749 GCA_041661895.1 Methylobacter sp.
TCGGCAAATTTCATAGGCTTGTAGTATTCCATCCAGGCGCGTTCCCATTCCTGGTCTGCCACTTCTTCATGATGCCAGTTGTGCAGATATTTTTTCTGAAATTGGTCGGATACCAGAGTTTTTATGAGCGCCGGCTCAACGTCCAATTCATAAAGGGCAATAACTACAGTGTTACTCCATATTTTGGTTTCGCCGATAGCGGGCTCATAAACCGGCTCGTCTTCAGCGTCCATATAGGTAACGGAAACTGCGCCGAGGTTGCTGAAAAAGTCAGCAAGCTGAGGCGCGGTGTTTTCATCGGTGGTAACGGAAATCTGGTGCCAGGCCATATGTGTGGATTGCTATGTGTAGAAACGGGGTGGTTATTCGGTAATTGACTGCAAAGAGCATGAAGATCACGAAGTTTATGCTTCGTGATCTTTAGTGAGGGAAGGCCTCTAACATGGCTTAATAAAGGCCCAGTTTCTTTTCCAGATAATGGATGTTTTGTCCGCCGACTCCGAAGGCACTGTCATTCATAATATCGTGCTGCAATGGGATGTTGGTTTTAATACCATCTATCACCATTTCGCTTAATGCAGTGTTCATGCGGGCAATGGCGCTTTTACGGTCTTCACCGTGAGCAATCAGTTTGCCTATCATGGAGTCGTAGTAAGGGGGGACTTTGTATCCGCTATAAATATGTGTTTCACAGCGAATACCGGGGCCGCCAGGCATGTGGAATTTATCAATCGTTCCAGGGCAGGGCATGAAGGTTTTAGGGTCTTCCGCATTCAGACGGCACTCAATGGCATGGCCTTGAATTTTGATCTGATCCTGCGTCATGGACAGTCGTTCGCCTGCGGCGATACGCAGCTGTTCTTTGACGATATCAAAGCCGGTAACCATCTCAGTAACAGGATGTTCAACCTGCACGCGGGTATTCATTTCAATAAAATAGAACTCGCCCTTTTCGTAAAGGAATTCAAAAGTTCCCGCGCCCAGATAGCCGATATCTACACAAGCTTTGGCGCAACGCTCGCCTATTGCTTTACGTTGGGCTTCGGAGATGCCGGGTGCAGGTGCTTCTTCAACCACTTTTTGATGGCGGCGTTGCATGGAGCAATCACGTTCTCCTAAATGAATGGCGTTGCCATGTGAATCAGCCATAACCTGAAACTCAATGTGGCGAGGATCTTCCAGGAATTTTTCCATGTATACTGTGGGATTGCCAAAAGCACTGCCCGCCTCAGCTTTGGTCATGGCGATGGCATTTAATAACGCTGCTTCGGTATGCACCGTACGCATACCCCGACCACCACCACCGCCTGCGGCTTTAATGATAACCGGATAACCAATTTCATGAGCTAGCTTTAAGTTCTTTTTGTTGTCATCCGACAGCGGGTCATTATTGCCTGGGACACAGGGAATTCCTGCGGCTAGCATGGCATTTTTGGCGGAAATTTTGTCACCCATCATGCGAATGGTTTCTGCATTTGGGCCGATAAAGACAAAGCCGCTTTGCTTTACTTTTTCAGAAAAATCGGCATTTTCAGACAAGAAGCCGTAGCCGGGATGGATGGCTTCCGCGTCAGTCACTTCAGCAGCGCTGATAATGGCTGGGATATTTAAGTAGCTGTCAGATGACGCCGCAGGGCCAATGCAGACGGATTCGTCGGCCAGACGCACATGTTTTAAATCCCTGTCCGCTTCGGAATGCACGGCAACGACCTTAACCCCTAATTCTCTGCAGGCGCGCAAGATGCGCAATGCAATTTCGCCTCGATTGGCGATAACTATTTTATCGAACATGAGTCCCCCGTTTTTCCGTATTATTCAATAATGAATAATGGTTGGCCATATTCGACAGGCTGGGCGTTTTCAACCAGGATTTTAGTGACTGTGCCGCTTTTATCGGCTTCAATCTGATTAAGAATTTTCATCGCCTCAATAATGCAAAGTGTGTCACCTACTTGAACGGATTGGCCGATATCGGTGAACACTTTCGTGCCAGGAGAGGCAGAACGATAAAACGTACCAACCATAGGCGACTTAACGACATGACCGGTGATTTTTTCTTCTACTGCTGCTGCAACCGGTGCTGCGGCCGCTGCAGCAGGTGCTGCTGCAACCGGTGCCTGCGCGTAAGTTACGGGAGCGGTAGAATAACGATTAATGCGAATTGATTCTTCGCCTTCTTTTATTTCCAGTTCGGCAATGCCAGATTCTTCGATAATTTCGATGAGTTTTTTTATTTTTCTAATATCCATTGTTATGGTCTCTCGGCTAATAACTGATGAGCGGCCTGTAAGGCCAGTTCGTATCCTGTTGCGCCTAATCCACAGATAACGCCTTTGGCAATATCTGAGAAATAGGAATGTTTTCGAAAAGGTTCACGTGCATGGACGTTTGATAAATGAACCTCTATGAATGGGATTTTTGTTGCCAACAGCGCGTCACGTATAGCCACACTGGTATGGGTAAAAGCTGCTGGATTAATAATAATGAAATCAACCCGGTTTTGATAAGCCTGATGAATCAGTTCGACGATCTCGTGTTCGGCATTGTTTTGATGAAAACTAAGCTGATGGTTTAATTCGGCGGCCTTCTTGTCAAGAGACTGATGTATGTCAGCGAGTGTTTGATTTCCATAATGGCCGGGTTCGCGAATACCTAGAAGATTTAAATTCGGCCCATTTAATACGGTAATATTCGCCATTTATGTGTTAAGTCGAAGCGGTTTTAGGAAAATTTAACCCCTAATTTTACCTTGTTATGGGATTTTGTCCAGATATTCTGTTTTTAGCAAAAGATAGCGACAGAATGCGCGTTATTTGAAGTCTTTACTCGCAAATCAGTTATTTTTAAAAGCTTTGGCGTGGGTAAGATAGGGCGGAGTAGTTAGAGAATAATGGGTAGAGATGAAGCCTTCAAGCTATTATCCTGACTTATCATTTTTGGCGTTTATTATTAGCCAATAAAGCGAATAAACAGCGACGATAATCAAATACACGCCAAGTTCAGTTAACATAAAAACCCCTTTTTGTAGTTTCGAATCGATACTACAAAAACAATGTCGACTTGTCAATCAAGTATTGCCGCGTTTTTTATTGTTCCCCTTAAACTTGCTTAAAAGAATTTTCAGGCATCTGCGGTTTAAGAGGTATTGCAGTCATCACTCTCGCATAGAATAAAGTCGAAGGCTAGAAGGGCGATAGGGTTCTCTGACGTTATGGTTCGATCAGCTCGCCAGTAACGGCCTTGCGTGGACGGTTAAATTCAATTCAGCAGCGGGTTAATAATTTCCAAAATCTGAGTTTTTGAAAATTCCCCCGGATGCCGGTGAATGATTTGTCCCTGCTGATTAACAACAATTGTATAAGGGATGGCGCCAACACTATTGCCCAACTGATTTGCCAGCGCAATGCCGTCATATTCGCCAATTAAGATTGGGTAACTGATGTGAGCTGAGCTGGCGTATTCAGCTACCGGCTTTTGCTCTTCCAAAGCAACGCCAATAAACTGCACGCCCTTGGCTGAATATTGTTCCTGCAAGGCAATGAATTCAGGAATTTCTTTGCGGCAGGGAGGACACCAGGTTGCCCAGAAATTTATGATCAGTATTTTGCCACGCCATTCTGAAATGTTGTGCTGATTGCCGGATAGATCGGGCAAGTTGAAGTCAGGTAAAGTTGTAGCACTGGTTTTTTCCAGGGATGGCAAAAAGCGCTGGGCAGCAATGCCGCCACCAAGAGCAATCAATGCGGCAATGATAATTATGCCGGTTGGTCTCATAATTTTGCTCGTTGCAATGATTTAATAAAAGTATCAGCATCCTGATAGCCTATGACCCGGTGAGCTGGATTTTCCTGATTGTTAGAAAAAAACAATACGCCTGGCGGCCCGATAAGGTTGAATTTCGCTAATAGGGCTTTGTCATCTTCCGAGTTTTTAGTCACATCTGCCTGCAAAAGAACAAAACCGGCGAGAGCCTGCTTAACTTTGGGGTCTGCAAATGTGTAGGCTTCCATTTCCTTGCAGGAGATGCACCAGTCAGCATAAAAATCCAGCATGACGGGTTGATGGTTAGCATTCGCCTGCTGGATCCTGGCTTCAAGTTCTGCAAGCGAGGACACTTTTTCAAAGCTAATGGCCGGTTCTGCCGCCTGTGCAGCATTCAAAGCTATTCCTTGCAAGGGTTTTAAGGGATTACTGTTGCCAATGCTGAAGCCGATTAGCAACAGCAAGCCATAGGCCAGCATCAATACGCCAACGCCTTTCCAGAGTTTGCGCCAGCCGGAGCTGCCTTCAGGCAGCGGATCTATAGCGCTGAGGTAAATGGCCGGAAGAATAAGAAGCATGGCCCAGAGCATCATAATGATGGTGGCTGGTAAAATGCGGCTTAGCATCCAGACTGCAACCGCCAGCATGATAACGCCGAAAACCACTTTGGTTGAATTCAGCCAATCTCCGGCTTTCGGCAATAGCTTTCCTGCCGAGGCGCCCAATAGCAGCAGGGGAACGCCCATGCCCAGGCCCATCATGAATAAGGCGCTACCGCCTAATATTGCATCTCCGGTCTGGCCAATATAGATCAGTGCGCCAGCCAGCGGCGCGGCGACACAGGGGCCTACGATGAGAGAAGATAATGCGCCCATGATGGCAGCCCCCCAGAGCGAGCCGTCACGGTGTCTTTCGCTGGAGTTATGCAGTTTGGCTTGCAGTGATTTGGGCATTTCTAGATGGTAAAAGCCAAACATGGATAATGACAATATGACGAAAATGGCGCTGAACAGGCCGATAATCCAGGGTTGCTGAAATGTTGTTTGCAGGTTGCTGCCGAATAGCGCCGCCAATATACCGAACACCGTGTAGGTGCACGCTGAAGCAACGACATAAGAGAGAGACAGTAAAAACGCTCTGGCAGTGGTAATGCGGTTGCCGTGCCCCACTATAATGCCCGATAAAATCGGGATCATTGGAAAAATGCAGGGGGTGAGCGATAACAACAGTCCGAAACCAAAAAAGCTGAGCAGCGCCATCCACAAGCTGTCTTGTTGCAATGATTGTACGATCTGATCCTGTTCGGAAAGCGTCGCAACCAGTTGTCCATTGGTGCTTGCCTGCGAGGTAATTTGCTGCGCTACTGGAAGTGACAGGTCAAGCTTTTGACTCATAGGCGGGTAGCAAACACCACGGTCGGCGCAGCCCTGATATTTTGCCTGCAGGGTTATGGTTTGCGTTGAACTGTTTGAGCGGGTAATGGGCAGATCAAAGCCAAGTTCGTCGTGGAAGATTTCAACCGAACCAAAGGCTTCATCTTGTTTAGGCGTGCCTCTGGGGATGACATAAGTTCCCAGTTGGGCGCCGTCAGCGTCAACTAATTCCAGCTGAATTTTTTCCCGATAAAGATAATAACCTTGGGCAATTTTCCAGTTGACGCGCAGCGTGTGATCATCTTTTACCGATGCCAAAAACTGAAAAGCCTGTTCCTCCGGCAGTAATTTGTCTTCAAACAATTTGAGCTTTAATGCAGACTCATTTCTAACCAATTGTTCCAGCGGGTCGACTTTTGAGGCAGGCGTTGCCGCTGGCAACTTGATGTCTAAAGTTGTTTTTTGCGGCGGATAACAGATGCCTTTATCGGCACAGCCCTGATATTGAACCAAAATTTGTACGGAAGAAGCGCTGTTTTCGGCTGTCAAAGAAACCGGAATTTTTAGATCATCGCGATAAATAACAACATCGCCAAAAAACTCATCATGCTTGGTTTGCCCTGCCGGGAATACAGGATCGCCTAACTGGATTTGTCCGGTTTTAGACTCGACGTGTATTTTATTGCGATAAAGGTAATAACCGTCGGCAATGTCCCAGGAAATTTCAATTTGGTCAGAGGAACTCGCTTTTGCGGAAATCTTGAAGGCCTGCTCGGCCGGTAACAGGTCGTCGGCTCCCAGAGCAAAAACCGGGTAGTTGGCAAGCGACAGGAAACAGAGAAAAATTATTTTAAAGAGTGGCATGAGGCTATCCAATGCAAATATTCAGGTAAGCCGCGCTCGACAGGGACGGCAATTATTTCAGGAAGATCATAAGGATGATGGTTAACTATGGTGGTTTCAATGGCCTGATAGTTGTCTTTATGAGCTTTAATCGTCAGCAGATATTCCTGGGCCGATTCAATCTGCCCCTTCCAAGTATAAATAGAAGTGATGCCGGGCAAAATGTTAACACAGGCAGCCAGTTTGTTAGTGACAAGCAGACGGGAAATTTTTTCCGCAGTGTCTTGATCAGGGCATGTGCACAGGATTATGTCGATGGCGTGTGGCATTTTTCAGGTCACTAAAGCTCAAACCTAGATATTATCCTAGAAATTAACGAGGATTGCCCTTATATTGTAATAACTATGAGTAAGATTATAAGAGTATTTAGATGAAAATTTTCCAATCACTGTTTCTGGTTGTTCTGATTATCCCTTTTGCAGAAATTTATTTGCTGTTAGGGGTTGGCGGAATTATCGGCATATTCCCGACTATTTTGTTAGTGGTTTTTACCGCGGTACTGGGTGCCTGGTTATTGAGGCAGCAGGGTTTTGCAACTTTCCAGCGGTTTCAGGAGAGTTTGGCGCAAGGCGTGATCCCCGCTTATGAAATGATTGAAGGCCCTATTATTCTGGTGGGTGGCGCACTATTGCTAACACCCGGTTTTATCACCGATATTTTGGGATTTGCCTGTTTAATCCCCCAGTTACGCAGAAAAATTGCCCAATATATAATTGAACATCATCTTATACAGGCTGGAGGACATTTCCAGCAGGCAAAAGCCGCTGAAAAGAACGTGTTGGAAGGCGAGTTTCGTAAGGAAGATTAATTCGGGCGTTTAAGAATGTTGGAAACAATCACGTTTATCCGTAATTATTGGGGGGAACTACTTCCCTGTAGTTCTTCGCTGCATTATTCGCCTTTTTTAGGGCTGCCTGCAGAATCAAGAGTGTTTTTGTGCATTCCTGAATAGACAGGGCACCAGCCTGAATAGCCTGTTGTCATAAGAATCAGGCCAATTAGCAGTAATACAATTGAAGCGGTGAAAATAGAAATAACAATTAGTGCTGCACCACCATACAGGCGGTACTTTTTTTCTTTCTCACCAACATTACGTTCAAATTTCATCATACGTTTATAATCAAAACTCATCTTAAAACCTTCTGTGTGTAGTTATTATTCTTTTTCCAAAGTAATGGCTCATTGCTGTCATTATGGAACCTAAAACAATATACACAGCTCCAAAAAATGTGCAAGCGATAAAGTAATGGATGTAACCTCAATAATAGACCCTTTAAATGATGCCCAGCGTCAGGCCGTTACTGCGCCAGCTCAAGCCATGCTGGTATTGGCGGGCGCCGGCAGCGGTAAAACTCGTGTGCTGGTGCATCGTATTGCTTGGCAGATCCAGGTGGAAGGAGTGTCAGCGCAGAGTATTTTAGCAGTAACTTTTACCAATAAAGCGGCCAAGGAAATGCGCGGCAGAATTGAAAATTTGCTGAATATGTCCGCTAATTCCATGTGGATAGGAACTTTCCACGGGCTCGCGCACAGGTTGTTAAGACGGCATGCGAAACAGGCCAGATTGCCGGAAACATTTCAAGTGATGGATTCTGGTGACCAGTTGCGGGTTATCAAGCGCTTGTTAAATACGCTTAATCTTGATGCGGATAAGTGGCCGCCCCGGCAAGTGCAGTGGTATATCAGTGCCCAGAAAGACGAAGGTATCAGAGCCAGGCACATGAGCGATTCCGGTGATATGTTTCAACGGCAAATGCTAGTGATCTATAAAGCCTATGAAGAGCTGTGTGACCGCTCCGGTTTGGTGGATTTTGCCGAATTGCTGTTGCGGGTGCATGAATTGTTGCGTGATAACCCGGATGTACTGGAGTTTTATCAACAGCGTTTCAGGCAGGTTCATGTTGATGAGTTTCAGGATACCAACACCATTCAATATGCCTGGTTACGGCTGTTGACTGAAGGCAAGGATAATATCTTTGTGGTGGGTGATGATGACCAGTCCATTTACGGCTGGCGAGGCGCGAAAATTGAGAATATTTACAATTTTCAAAAACATTATCCGAATCATCAGGTTATTAAACTGGAACAGAATTACCGTTCGACCGGCAATATTCTTAAAGCAGCCAATAAGGTCATCGCTAATAATGACGGCCGCATGGGCAAAGAGCTGTGGACTGATGCCGGTGACGGCGATTTGATTTCCTTGTATGCGGCATTTAACGAACAGGACGAAGCCCATTTTGTAGTCGAGCGCATCAGGGCATGGGTGAACGAAGGCGGCTCGCGCAGTGATGTTGCCATTCTGTACCGTTCCAACGCCCAGTCCCGCCAGTTTGAAGAAAGGTTGATGACCACAGGCACGCCTTACCGGGTTTATGGCGGGCTGCGCTTTTTTGAGCGGGTGGAAATTAAAAACGCGCTGGCCTATTTGCGCTTGATGTCAAATCGTAACGACGACGCTTCGTTTGAGCGGGTGATTAATACGCCGACGCGTGGCATAGGCGCAAAAACCATCGACGATATTCGCAACATAGCACGGGATCAAGGTCTTTCTTTATGGGGGGCGTCGATTGTGCTGATTAATCAACGGAGTCTCTCGGCAAGAGCGACCAATGCGTTGATAGGCTTTTTGGAATTGATTAAGCGGTTTGCCGAACAGGCGGAAGGTCTGGAGCTTTATGAAAAGGCAAAGCTGGTGGTCGAAAAAAGCG
>JBAZTN010000132.1:0-8659 GCA_041661895.1 Methylobacter sp.
TTAATCTCAAGCTACGTGCCATCGGACGCATACCGCCTTTTGAGGCTATCCGGCAATGGTTTCTACAAAAACCGGACATTTTTTCGACTGCCCCAGATCACTTGATTGTGGGACTAAACAAGTAATCAGCCCCCTATAAATCGTCGCGCACAAAAAACCAGCGGCTCCTGACTTTAGAATACCGCTGGCGATTTAAAAGGTTTATTGATATTTATTTCTTGTCTTTCTTTGGATCAGCATCTGCGGCATCACTTAATAAAATATCCTGTTTAATTTTTTCGACTGTTTTATCGCCGATGCCGGCCACATTAGTCAAATCTTCTGCTGTTTTGAATGCCCCTTTTTCTTCCCTGTATTTAACTATAGCTTCGGCTTTTTTCATGCCTATTCCAGACAAAGCTTCCGATAGGGTTTTCGCATCTGCCGTATTAACGTTTACAGGTGAGGCAATAGCATTGAATGCGCAAAGGGATAACAAAACAATTAACTTTTTCATATATTTTTCCTTTAAATAATAGTAGATCAATTTATGAATAGCCTGGTTATCACCAAACAACACACTTTTTGACTATTCACACCATAAGTGTAGGGGCTTGGCTTACAGATACAATCCTAACGTTAATCATTATTCTGTTTTTAAGAACTCCATCTCAAAAAACGGATTTTATTCGCTATTTTAAATACTTAACGGCCAATTGTGTAATACTCCAGTCCGCTACGTTTGACCATATTCGGTTCATACATATTACGGCCGTCAAAAATCACTTTATCATGCAACTGTAGACTCAACGCATCAAAATCAGGACTACGGAATTGCTTCCATTCCGTAACAATTACCAAAGCATCAGCTTGTTTTAAGGCGGCCTTAGGCGTATCGCAATAGCTCAGTCCCTGTTTGTTACCATACAGTCGCCGCGCCTCTTCCTGTGCCTCTGGATCATAGGCCTGAACCATTGCGCCTGCTTCGACCAAAGCTTCCAATAACACCCTGCTTGGCGCATCGCGCATGTCATCTGTATTGGGTTTGAAGGCCAATCCCCACAAGGCAAATACCTTGCCTGTCAAAGCACCATGATAGTGTTTGTTAATCTTTTCAAATAACCGGTTCTTTTGGCGATTATTGACATTCTCGACTGCATTGAGCAATTCCGCATGATAGCCGATTTCTTTTGCCGTTCTTTCCAGCGCCTTTACATCTTTGGGAAAGCAGGAGCCGCCATAGCCACAACCTGGATAAATAAAGCTATAGCCAATACGGCTATCAGAACCTATGCCTTGTCTGACATGCTCAATATCCGCGCCCAAATGCTCGGCAAGATTTGCCAGTTCATTCATAAAACTGATTTTAGTCGCCAGCATGGCATTAGCTGCGTACTTGGTTAATTCAGCAGAACGTATGTCCATAGTAATGACACGCTCAACACTACGATTAAACGGCGCGTATAGTGCTTTAAGCAGTTCTGCTGTCCTGGGATTATCCGTACCAATGATGATACGATCCGGCTTCATAAAATCATCCAGCGCCGCACCTTCTTTCAGGAACTCGGGATTTGAAACCACATCAAATTCCAGCGCTTTACCGCGGGCTGTTAATATCTGCTGCATGATCGCTTTAACCTTGTCAGCAGTACCTACAGGAACTGTCGACTTGTCAATAACGACTCGGTAATCTTCCATATTTTCGGCAATGCCTTTTGCAACTGCCAATACATACTGCAAATCTGCTGACCCATCTTCATCCGGCGGCGTGCCAACTGCTATGAATTGAAACAAGCCATGATCTACAGCCTCTTTAACATCCGAGGTAAATCTTAATCGACCTGCCGATTGATTTTCTTTTACCATGGCTTCCAACCCCGGCTCATAAATGGGGATGACACCCTGTTGCAGCTTAGCGATTTTAGCTTCATCAATATCCATACAGATAACATCATTGCCAACTTCTGCAAGACATGTGCCTGTGACTAACCCGACATAACCACTGCCAAATACTGTAATTTTCATTTTGCGTTATTTATTAATGTTATTGAAAGATGACGAGGTAGCATGAAAACTGATCAAACTTTTACATTTACAGACATTAGCCTATTATAGCTGCCTAGTTTTACAAATTGCTTACAATCGTTCAATGCAAAAAAACACTGGCTCCAATAAGCAACTTTTTAGCAAATTCTCCGCTTCCGATATTGAGCAGATCGAACGAGCGCTAGCTATTGTGTCGCAAATTCCTGAAGATCCCCACTACTACCGCCCCAAGGGAATTGATGTCGCGACTATTTTAGCCGATTTTAATATTGACCTGAAAACCATCCTGGCGGCAATACTAAGTGATCCCCGCTTAGAGCATTTAGACCCAAAACCCGATATTGAGCGCCAGTTTGGCAAAACTGTCGCTGCACTAGTTAAAGATGTCAACTGGCTGAATAAGATAAACGTTTATACGCCCGAAATGACTAGCCAGCCAAATCAGGCAGAAACGCTGCGACGTATGCTGCTGTCCATGACGCAGGATGTACGCGCCGTCTTGATAAAACTGGCTTATCGCGTCCAGCGCTTGCGTAATCTGCCGAAAGAATCTTATGAGGTGCGGCACTTCATTTCACGGGAAACGCTGGATATTTATGCGCCAATTGCCAACCGCCTTGGTATACACCAACTAAAGTGGGAACTGGAAGACATGGCATTCCGCTATCTGGAGCCGCAAATTTACCGACGTGTTGCCAAATCCCTGTCCGATAGCCGAGAACAGCGGGAAAACTGCATTGACAATTTTATTGCCCTCTTGCAAAAAACACTCACCGAAGAAAACATTAATGCTCAGATTTATGGCCGCCCCAAGCATATCTACAGCATCTGGAAAAAGATGCAGCGCAAACAGCTGAGCATAGAAGAACTTTATGACCTGTTGGCGGTACGCGTTATTGTCGATAACCTGTCCAGTTGCTACACCGTTTTAGGTATTGTTCACGGTCTTTGGCAAACCATTCCTAAAGAATTTGATGATTATATCGCCAACCCCAAGGAAAACGGCTACCAATCACTCCATACGGTCATCTTGGATCCGCAAGGCAACCGCATCGAGGTGCAAATCCGCACCCGCGACATGCATGATTTTGCCGAACTCGGAGTTGCCGCACACTGGTCTTACAAGGAAGGTGGAAGACAAAATGCCGCCATAGAAAAAAGCATTGCTTCTCTGCGCAAGCTCTTGGAAGAAAAAGGTAACGAAGAATCACTGGTCGAAGACCTCCGGAGTGAATTATTTTTCGATCGCGTCTATGTTTTAACGCCAGCCGGTAAACTGATTGAACTGATTAAAGGCGCAACCCCCCTGGATTTCGCTTACGCCATTCACACCGAAATAGGTCATCGTTGCCGGGGCGCTAAAGTCAATGGCCGTATTATGCCGCTGACTTATGCCTTAAAATCCGGAGAACAGGTAGAAATCTTAACAGTAAAAGATGGTGGACCCAATCACAATTGGATTGATCCTAATCTGGGCTATCTAAAATCGTCGTCTGCCATCAGCAAAGTCAAAAGCTGGTTTAAAAATCAGCAACAAGCCCAGAATATCGCGCTGGGTAAAACCATTCTGGATAAAGAAACCCAAAGATTAGGTCTAAAAATCGTCAATTTAAACGAGTTAGCTAAACATTTTAAATGCGCAGACAACAATCATTTGTTCGAAGCCATAGGCCGCAGCGATATTAATATCCGCCAGCTTGCGGCATTTTTCAAGATACCTGAACTGGAAGCTCCAACAGCAAAAATCAGGCCGAAAAAACTCTTAGCTAAATCCGTTGTCTATGTGGACGGCATTGATAATGTCCTCACCAGCCTTGCTCACTGCTGCACTCCGGTTCAGGGTGATGATATTGTTGGCTATATTTCCCACAACAAAGGCATTACCGTCCATCGCCAAGACTGTGAAAACATCTTGCACCTGAGTCCTGAAAAACAGGATCACCTTATTTCAGTGAGCTGGGGCGCACAAAAATCAAACTTTGCAGTGCCGATTGTTATCGAAGCATCAAGCGCTAAAAATTTGCTCAATAACGTCAGCCAGATTTTAGCCCAAGCAAAAATTCATATTTCCGATGCGTCACTGAGTACCCATCCCGATTTTTCAGCGATTCTTAATCTGACCATTCAAATTGAAAATACCAGCCAATTAAGTCAGGTTCTTAGTAAAATAAACTGCTTGGCTAATATCATTGATGTTAAGCGTAAAGTATGAAAAGACACCCTGTTTGTAGAGACACTGCAATGCAATCTATTTACTTTTAACCTTACACCTACTCCTATGTCCCAACAAACGCAACAACGCCTGATTCTGGTTGACGGTTCATCTTTTTTATTCCGTGCTTACCATGCCATTCCACCGCTAACCAACGCGAATGGCGATCCCACCAATGCTATTTACGGCGTAAGCAATATGTTGCGCAAACTGATCGCCGACTACCACAGCGACTACATCACAGTAGTCTTTGATGCATCAGGCAAAACCTTTCGCAATGATCTTTATGATCAGTACAAAGCCCATCGGCCGCCCATGCCCGATGATTTGCGCGTACAAATTGAGCCTTTACACACTCTGATCCGCGCCATGGGCTTGCCTTTGATTATCGAACCCGGCGTGGAAGCCGATGATGTCCTCGGAGTACTGGCCCAGCACGCCGAACAACAAGGTTATGACGTTATTATTTCTACCGGTGACAAGGATATGGCACAACTAGTCACCGAGCACATTATCCTGGAAAACACCATGTCGAACAGCCGCATGGATATCCAGGGTGTTATCGACAAATTCGGCGTCAGGCCGGATCAGATCATTGATTATCTGGCCTTGATAGGCGACACCGTCGACAACATTCCCGGCGTACCCAAAGTCGGCCCCAAAACGGCGGAAAAATGGCTTGCGCAGTATGAAACCTTAGAAAACCTGATCGCCCACGCTAATGAAATCACCGGCAAAATTGGTGAAAACCTGCGCGCCAGCCTGGATCAACTTCCCTTATCCAAACAACTCACCACCATTAAATGCGACCTTGATCTGCCCTACGACATGGAAGACTTAAAACAGCGCCCCATGGACAAGGCGGAACTCAGAAATTTATTGGCTGACCTGGGCTTTTCGTCCTGGCTGAAAACGCTGGATACGCCTCTGACCACGCCCAAGACAGCCCCTGCTGAAGTTGTACAGACCGAAGACAAACCCTCCAACATTGACTCCAGTTACGAAACCCTACTAACCCAGCAGCAATTTGATGCGTGGTTTGAACAACTTAATAAGGCAGAACTGTTTGCCTTTGATACCGAAACCACCAGCCTGGATTACAGCAAGGCGCAAATTGTCGGCGTGTCCTTTGCAGTAACGCCGGGCAAGGCCGCCTATGTGCCTTTAGCCCATAACTATCCCGGCGTACCGCAGCAGCTGGACCGGTCTGAGATACTGGAAAAACTGCGTCCTCTGCTGGAAAATCCACATAAGCCCAAGCTCGGGCAAAACCTGAAATACGATATGCATGTGCTAGCCAATCACGGCATAGCACTGCAAGGCATTGCTCATGACACCATGCTCGAATCTTATGTGTTAAACAGTACTGCGACCAAACATAATATGGATGACCTCGCCAAAGAATATCTGGGCGTTGAGACCATTCATTATGAAGACGTGGCCGGTAAGGGCGCAAAACAGATAGGCTTTCATGAAGTGTCCATAGAACAAGCAGCACCTTATGCGGCAGAAGATGCAGACATTACCTTGCGACTGCATCAGGTGCTGACTGCAAAACTGGCACAGCACCCAAAACTGCTTGAGTTATATACCGAAATGGAAGTCCCGCTAATCAGCGTGCTTGCCCGCATTGAAAACAATGGCGTGTTAATCGACACCGCCATGCTCTCGCAGCAAAGCCTTGAACTTTCCAGCCAGATTATCTCCCTTGAGCAACACGCCCACGACCTGGCCGGACAAACATTTAATCTCGGTTCGCCCAAACAGATCCAGGACATTCTCTACGACCAGCAAAAGCTGCCCGTTTTAAAGAAAACACCCAAAGGCCAGCCCTCAACGGAAGAATCGGTGCTGCAGGAATTGGCCCTCGACTATCCCCTGCCCAAGCTGATTCTCGAGTATCGCAGCTTAAGCAAACTAAAATCAACCTATACCGACAAGCTGCCGCAACAGGTTGACGGGCAAACAGGACGGATTCATACCTCGTATCATCAGGCGGTGGCCGCAACAGGCAGGCTGTCTTCCTCCGACCCCAATTTGCAGAATATCCCGATACGCAGTGAAGAGGGCCGAAAAATCCGTCAGGCATTTATCGGCCCCGAAGGCAAAAAAATTGTCGCCGCCGATTATTCGCAAATTGAGTTACGTATCATGGCGCATTTATCCGCCGACGCAGGCTTGTTGAAAGCCTTTACCGAAGGGCAGGACGTACACCGGGCAACGGCAGCCGAAGTGTTTGGCGTTGCTCCCGACCAGGTCACCACGGATTTGCGTCGCTCTGCCAAAGCCATCAATTTCGGCCTGATTTATGGCATGTCATCCTTTGGTCTGGCACAGCAGCTTGGCTTGTCGCGCAGCCAGGCGCAATCCTATATTGATTTGTATTTTGCCCGTTACCCGGGCGTCAAAAACTATATGGACAGCATCAGGGAGCAAGCCAGAGATCAGGGTTATGTTGAAACCTTATTCGGCAGACGGCTCTATTTGCCGGAGATCAAATCTCGCAACGCGGCACGCCGCCAGTACGCCGAACGCACCGCCATCAATGCGCCGATGCAGGGCACTGCCGCTGACATCATTAAACGCGCCATGATTGCCGCCGACCAGTGGCTGTATAAAGAAATCCCGGACGCCAAAATGATCATGCAGGTACATGACGAACTGGTGTTTGAGGTAGCACAAGACCAGGTAGACGACTGTGCGGCGAATATCAGAACCATCATGTGTTCCGCCGCCGAGCTTAATGTGCCGCTGATTGTTGATATAGGTATAGGCAATAATTGGGATGAAGCACACTAGAAATTTACGTACTTCATCAATAAAACCGGATAATTTTCCCTGCTATGCTTTCACTAAGGAGCGTTAGCAAGGAGCGCAAGCTTCGCCTAAAGCGCCTACTGTTGGTGATCCTGATCAACAGGGTTAAACAATTTATCCAACACTTGATGCACCTCATCAATACCGGTTTTTTTCAAGGACGAAAACAACTGTATGGTCAGAGAAAAATTAATATCCCTAAGTTCCTTTTGCACCTGCAATAGAGTGTTTTTAGCCGCTCCGTAATTCAGTTTGTCCGCCTTTGTTAACAATATATGCAATGGCAAACCTGTATGCTCACACCATTCGACCATTTGCCAGTCGAATTCAGTAAGCGGATGCCGCACGTCCATAACCAGAATGATTCCGCATAATGACTTGCGACTGGTTAAATAAGTTTCCATCAACTCATGCCATTTTTTCTTCACGGCTAAAGGCACTTTTGCGTAACCATAACCCGGCAAATCGACAAAGCGATGCCGCTCGTTAATTTCAAAGAAATTGAGCATTTGAGTTCTACCCGGCGTTTTACTGATCCGGGCCAATGCGTTTTGCCGAGTTAAGGTATTAATCGCACTCGACTTTCCCGCATTTGATCGCCCTGCAAACGCCACTTCCATGCCCTGATCGGGCGGCGTATTACTGAGGTGCGGCGAACTGTTAATAAATTTTGCTTGATGATAAACTGGATTCATCGTTGTCTCGCTTAGAGTTACTAATTAGAGTAGAATTTGGCTACGATTAGCAGCCTGTCTATGTTACATAGGCTACCACAAATGATTACGTTATTCCGAAGGGGAACCTGATGAAGAAAAAATTGCTGGCAGTTTCAATTTCTCTGGCATTAACCAGCGCTTCAAGTATTTTACATGCAGAAGGCAATATTGCCGCAGGGAAAGAAAAAGCTGCGTCATGCGCCAGTTGTCACGGGGAAAACGGTAACAGCATGGTATCAACATTCCCCAAACTTGCACAGCAACATTCTTCCTATCTGCAGAAACAGTTACACGCTTTTAAAGACGGCACCCGCAATGACCCTATGATGTCAGTCATGGCACTGGCTTTAACTGATGAGGATATGGTTGATATTTCCGCTTACTATGCAGCACAAAAGATTTCGGAAAACACACTGCCTGTCATGGACTCTGCTAACGAAGAGAAAGAGCCAGCAGCAGAAAAAACAACTGACAGCAAAGATACCATGTCCGACATAATTGCTCAGGGCAGTAACCTGTACCGCAACGGTGATCTATCCAGTGAAGTCTCCGCCTGTATCGCCTGTCATGGTTCTTCCGGTGAAGGCAATAAACCGGCCTCATTTCCGGCATTAAAATCACAGCATGCCGATTATCTGATAAAAGCGCTCAATGACTTTAAATCCGGAGCACGCAGCAATAACCCGGAAAACATAATGCACATGATCGCTAAAAAAATGACTACTGAAGAAATAAAAGCCGTTTCTTATCGTATTTCGATGATGAAATAATTTACACATTGCCTTGCATTTTTTACATTTTATCTGGACTACACATTTACGGAGAACTTTAACCTATGCTTAAAAAAATCACTCAAACCGGTTTGTTAATCCTTTTATTTTCTTGCTCA
>JBAZTN010000133.1:0-8479 GCA_041661895.1 Methylobacter sp.
GTTTGTATTGTTGCTCGCGTGGCGTGCGTGGTCGTGGCTGTTCCGTGTAATACTTGTCCCATGGCTTCTGCTCCTTAAGGTTAGAATAAATATTACCAGTTAATTCTGGGACTAAACAATTTACTACTATTAACGCTTGTTGTAGGCTTCCCAAATATGAATAGTGATCTGAATAAACCGTCTGCTGATGAAAATAGTCAACTAATTGGTAATGCGGGACGCAGGGAATTGTTGGCATGGGCATTATATGATTTTGCCAACTCCGGTTATACCACCGTGGTGCAAACCACGATATTCAGCGCCTATTTTGTAGGTGTGGTAGCTGGTGCTGCACAAGGCGTCACACCCGGTTTATCTACCCTGCTTTGGGCGCTGGCTATCGGTATCGCTAACTTTATAGTCATGTTTAGTGGGCCATTGATAGGTGCGATTGCCGATCATCGGGCGTGCAAGAAACTTTTTCTATTGATTTCATCTGTCGGTTGCATAGCATCAACAGCCTTGTTGGCGCTGGTCGGTCCCGGCGATATAGGGCTGGGAATGGTGCTGGTTACCCTTTCGGCCATCATGTTTGCCAGCGGCGAAAACCTGATTGCCGGATTTTTGCCGGAGATAGTGCCGGAAAACAATATGGGCAGAATGTCCGGTTATGGCTGGAGTCTGGGCTATTTTGGCGGTCTGCTGACATTAGGGATTTGTCTGGCCTACATTACCTGGGCCAGACAACACGGGTTGTCGGAAACCCAGTTTGTTCCTGTTACGTTGCTGATTACTGCCGGAATCTTTGCATTGACAGCCGCTCCTACTTTTCTCTGGCTGCATGAGCGAGCAATACCTGTTGCCTGGAACCAGAACCTGTCCAGTCTACAGATAGGTTATGCCCGATTGGCACGCACATTTAAAGAAGCGGCCCGCTTTCGTGATCTGCTCTGGTTTTTGATAACACTGGGCGTGTACCAGTCAGGTGTTAGTGCAGTGGTGGTTCTGGCTGCGATTTATGCGCACGAAGTCATGGGCTTTGATACTCAGTCACTGATTGTGCTGATTATGGTTGTTAATGTGACTGCTGCCGTTGGCGCGTTTATTTGCGGGCATTTACAAGACCGCATGGGATCAGTCCCCACGCTGGCAATTACTCTGTTCATCTGGATTGCTGCGGTGATGGTCGCTTTATTTGCCAGCAAGCCGGCACTTATGTGGCTAGCCGGAATTATTATTGGCCTGGCTATGGGTGCAAGCCAGGCGGTCGGGCGCGCCTTGGTCAGTAAATTTTCGCCGACAGAGCGGGGGGGAGAATTTTTAGGTTTATGGGGATTGGTCAATCGCCTGTCGGCCATAGTAGGGCCATTGAGCTACGGACTGATCAATTACTTTAGCGACGGGGATCATCGGATGTCATTGCTGTCGACGTTATCGTTTTTTATCGCCGGCCTGGCTTTGTTGTCCAAAGTCAATGAGAGCAGAGGTAAAGCTGCTGCAATCATGGACGATGAGGTTTAATGAATGCGGTACAAACAGGCCCAACGGAATTTGGATTATTCAACGGAGGCCTTTAGAGTGATTGTTCGGCAGGTGCAGCGACACTAGAAAAGTGGCTATAAAAACCAGCATGCCCAAACTCAGCATGGCTAGAACAGGATCTACATTTTGTGAGGCGGCATAGGTATAGCTGCCCACCGCTAGCAACATGGTGAGATTCTGGAAAAATCCCTGTAGTGCGACAGCGCTACCGCTGCCGATGCTCTGTTGTCCCAGTTCCTGCAATGCGGCATTAACGGGGACGATAAACATGCCGCCCATCATACCTATGAAAAACAGTGTTAACCGGGCCGGCCACATGCTGTCGGTCAGACTCAGTCCAAAAATAAATAAAGCCATTAAATAAGCGGGGATTCTGGCGCGGCGTAAATGTTCAAGCGGAATTAATCCCGGCACCAGCGCTGAGCCGGCGATGATGCCGATAGCGAGAAATAAGGTCAATTCAGCAATTTCAGTCGCATTTTTTGACAATAAAACCAGCGGCGCCCACGCAACAATAATCACTCTTAGCGTTGCTGCAGCTGCCCAGAACAAGGAGCCACCGAGAATGGCAAAGCGTGATCGCGGTGTGGTAAAAAACAGGCCTATTTCCCGCCAAAACAGGACCACTTTCAAACCAGCGGGAGCCGTTTTTTTTGCAGCGCTTACTGGTAAAAACAGGGTGGTCACTGCGGAGATTACAAAAATGATGATAGTTCCTGTCAGCGCCCATTGTATTGAGAAATCCGCCACCTTGGCGCCAATAACCATGCCCAACAAGATGGCTAAAATGGTAGAGCCTTCAATCCAGCTGTTTGCTTTAACCAGAAACTCATGCCCTGCCAGCTCGGGCAGGATGCCGTATTTTGCCGGACTGTAAATGGCCGCGCCCATACCAACAATCCCATAGGCAAGCAGCGGCTCTACCTTCAATAGCAACAATCCTGCGCCAACCGCTTTAACCAGATTGGCAATAATTAGCACTCTGGCTTTGGGGTGATGATCCGCAAAGCCGCCAACCCACGGCGCAAGCAATACGAAGGCAACCAGAAATACGCTTTGCAAGGCGGGAACATACCAGCTGGCCAGCTGCGTTGACTGCATCACCATCGCAATCACCGTGAACAAAATAGCGTTATCGGCAAATGCGGATAGAAATTGGGCAATCAGTAAGGGGTAGATTTGTTTGTTCATGTTGGTCTGGTGACTTAAGAATATAGGGGCGTCCGTGCTTATATTTTGCTGGCCGCCAGCTCTGTAACCGCTGTGTAATTGGTTTTGCCCGTCGCCATCACCGGAATTGAATCAACGATCAATATCTTCTTGGGCAGACTGATATGGGCAACCCCTGGTGATGAAGCAGCCAGGTCAGCCGCAGTCGCGTTTTTCTGGGTCGTGACCAGGATAACCTGTTCGCCTTTTTTTGCATCAGGCAGACTGATTGCGGCGTGATGCGCATCCGGCCAGGCTTTGACGGCGAGTGATTCCACCGCCGTTAATGAGACCATTTCACCGCTGACTTTGGCGAAACGCTTGCTGCGGCCGCGTATGCTGATGAAGTTGTCATCATCGACATGAACAATATCGCCGGTGTCGTACCAGCCTTTACCATAAATGGATTCAGTCGGAATCAGTTTGCCGGGGTTGTCG
Organism: Methylobacter sp.; assembly: GCA_041661895.1. GTDB lineage: Bacteria > Pseudomonadota > Gammaproteobacteria > Methylococcales > Methylomonadaceae > Methylobacter_A. The sequence continues at coordinate 3,169 of JBAZTN010000133.1, forward strand.
GACAGCAAATATCCCAACATGATATTGGGGCCGCTGACATGAAGTCTTCCCGCCTCATGAATGCCTTCGACGGGTTCCAGATGGTAATCCATATATGGCATAAACCGGCCAACGGTGCCTGCTTTATAATCCATGGGGGTATTAACGGCGGTTACCGGGGCGGTTTCAGTGGCGCCATAACCTTCCAGTATGCGAATACCGAATTTATTAGCCCAGAGTTCACGGGTGCTTTCTTGTAGTTTCTCCGCTCCGGCAATGACATAACGCATGGCATAAAAGTCATAGGCATGGGCTTTTTTGCCGTAAGCTGCAAAAAACGTATTGGTGCCGAACATAATGGTAGCGCTGATTTCATAGGCGATTTCTGGAATGACCGCGAAATGCAGAGGGGTCGGATAAAAGAAGGTGGTCATGCCGTGCAGTATCGGCAGCATAGTGCCGATGGTAAAGCCAAAGGAATGAAACATGGGCAGAAAGTTAAGCACCACATCCTGCGCATTAAAACTGATGCGGGACTCAACCTGTTTGAGATTGGCCAGAATATTGGAGTGGGACAGCACCACGCCTTTAGGCGTGCCTTCGGTGCCGGAGGTGAATAAAATAACAGCAGGACTGTCCGGACTGTACTGGTTGTGTTTGTACCAATAGTTGGCGGTTTTGCTTTGTATCAGCGCTTTGAGCTTGGCGGACGCAGAAATTTGTTCAGCCAGGTCTTCCAGATAAACCAGCTTAACCTGCTTGCTTAACTGCTCGGCTTCTTCAGCTAAATGTCCCAGTTCTATAAAGCGGCGTGAGGTCAATACGGTCTTGATTTGCGCTGTATTACAAGCGGAAATCATACCGGCTGAACCGGTTGAAAAATTTAACATGGCCGGTACCCGGCCATGAAGTTGTAATCCTAAAACGACACACAGGGTTTTAGTGGAATTGGGCAGGAAAACGCCGGTATTTTCGCCGGTTTCTGTGATGTTCTGTATGGCGTTGCCGATGGCAATGGTGCGGGCAATTAAATCGTCATAGGATAGCGGAATACGCTCCAGATCTTTGGCAACGGTATGTTTGCCGCCGTGTATCTTTCGGGCTTCAAGCAGACTGGCAAAAATGGTTTGCCGGTAATGACTGGTGGCAAACATCATTTCAGTCATGATATCTGCCAAAATGTGTCCACTGTACTTACGACGGTTTTTCCCTCTTAAGCTTTGAGGAGCGGAAATATGGGTATGGGGCAAAATCTGAATGGTGATTTTAGGGAATAAACGCAAACGGACAATATTGCGCAAATAGGAGAAATGGGTGTATTCGGCGCCGTCAATGCGGATGGGCAGAATGGCTGCTCCGGATTTGTCGGCGACCATGCCGGTGCCGTCGTAAATTTTCATTAACGAGCCGGTCACCGTAATGCGGCCTTCAGGGAAAATAACGGTGCGGGTATCCTGCTGCAAATGATGAATTAAATCCTTCAGGGATAAAGGATGAGTCGGATCCATTCGAAATACGCGGGATAACCCCAACAAGGGCTTTAACCACCAGCGCTCAGAAATCCCGGTGTTGATGGCAAAAGTGATGTCATCGGGTAAAAATACGCCCAGCAGTAACGGATCCAGAAATGAAGTGTGATTGGATATAATCAGGACACGTTTTCCGGCTTTTTTGTAATTGTCCAAGCCTTTGACTTCAACCTTGTAAATCAAGATCAGCAGCCAGCGTAAAATTTTTTTTAACATTAAGTTTCCTCCTTGAGTCATTTTAGCAGACATTAAAAAATGTCCAGAATGGGATTGCTAAATTAATAGTTGGATGTCGTTCAATTGAATTATTTTAGGGATCTTGCTGCTTTAGTTTGTTGGCTGGTGATGGGATGGGAAATTGTACTGGACAGGGCTATAATAAATGATTTGTAAATCCCAGCCGCTGTTCGGCAGAGTCATCATTGTATGAAAATACTCAATATCCATTTTAAAAACATCAATTCATTAGAAGGCGAGAGTCGGATCGATTTTGAGCAGGCTCCTTTTTCTGATACCGGTGTTTTTGCTATTACCGGCCCTAACGGATCGGGGAAATCAAGTATTCTGGATGCCATCACGCTGGGATTATACGGCGAGACCTTTCGTTTTGACCGGCCTGGCCGGCATGTGATGACCAAGCATACGGCGGAGTGTTTTTCAGAGATTGAATTTTCATTGGGCGACGAAAAATACCGGTCAAGCTGGTATGTGCAGCGGGTAGGAGGAGATCCGGAGGGGGAATTAACGCATCCGGAAATGAAATTGGTCCGCTTGAATGATGATCAAGTATTAGCAACTATGCCTCAGCAGGTCTGTTCACGGATTACAGAAATTACCGGCATGAGTTTTCGTAATTTTACCCGTTCAATAATGTTGGCACAGGGCGATTTTGCTGCGTTTCTTAACGCGCTGGACAGCGAGCGCATGGATATTCTGGAAAAAATCATCAGTACTGATATTTATGCAGACTATAAAAAGGAAATTACAGAAAAAGCCGATAACGCGCAAAAACGTCTGGAGCAGTTAAAACAGGATTTGGCAACTATACCGGTAATGGAACTGGAAAAACTGGAAGCCTGTGAGCATGATTTAAGCGATTTTAATGATCAATATGCTGAGTTGCAGGATGAACAAAACAGTCTGAAGCAACAGCAAGCCTCGTTGAAAAATATTGTAGCCATACAAAATCAAATTGCCGATCAGGAAAAAAAGCTACAGGAAGTTAAAGAACAGGCAGAAGGCAAACAAAAAACGCTGGCCAGACTGGTGTCTGCTCAGGACGCTTTAATTTTTAAAGATGATGTCAGTGTCATTAATGAAAAAACCCAGGATATTCAACAGGGAAAAACGATTCTGGCGACTTTTCGGAGTGAGCTTAAGCAGATAGAGAGTCTAATCGGTATTGATAAAACACCGCCTGAAGGATTGAGCAATAAATCGGTTACTGAGCAGAAGGAAACTATAGCCAACATTAGGGCCACGGTAGGACAACTTACTTCGCAGCGGCAGGCAGAAGCAGACCTTTTGCAGGCGTTGGGAATACAGATTAACGATAAGAAATCAGGGCTTGCAACCGTATCAGTTTGGCTGGAGGAGCATGCTGCCGATGAATCATTGCTGGAAAATTTTCCTGAAACAGGCAGATTAAAGAAGCTCAGGGCTGAATTGGTTGAGCTAAAGGAAAAGCAAAAATCATCCTCCAAGTGGTCAAAAAACACCATTTCCACGCTGAAAAAAAATAAATTCACCATCGAGCAGGAAAATAAAAAACAGGCCGAGTTAAAACACAAGTTGTCGGTTGAAGAAAAAGAACTTGAGGCTCTGGCGCAGGGTCATGATCTGGATGGAATTGAGGCGTTACGCGCAGAACAGAAAGAGCGGGTTAATGCCTTTCAGGAGCTAAACAGCCTAGCTCTGGCGAACCAAAATCTGACATCAGGCGGTTTTAGTTTTTTCGGCAAATTTAGAAAAAAAGTTGAGTCGGAGCATGATGCCGATGAGCTTAATCTTGAGATTGAAAAGTTAAAACGGGACATAAGCAGGGAAGAAAATATTAAGCGCGCCCTGGATGGGGCTGTTTTTCGTGAAGCGTTGTTTAAAAAAATGACTGCAGACCGGCAGCATCTTGTCGATGGTCAGCCTTGCCCTTTATGCGGTGCTTTAGCGCATCCGTATGCCAAGCATGTGCCTGTCGAGACTAACTCTCAACAGGCATTGGTGGATCAGCAGGCCAAAATAAAAGCTTTAAACGTGGCCGTTAACAAGTTAGTGCAGCAGCAAAAGCAGCTTGGACAAAAGGCGGAAAAAAATCAGGCTAACCGGAATCAGTTGCAAAAAATCAATGCTCAGTGGTTAATGTTGTGCAATAAACTCAATACCGCGAGTAGCGAGTTGGACATCAATAATATAAGTTTGATGAAACGCTTGTTAAAGGCTGAAACCAGCGAATTAAAAGACATTGGTATTCTTGCTGTTAAATACCGGAGCAAGCAGGATGGCATTGAAAAATTAAAGGCGTTGATCGCCAAGAGCGAGGCCGCCTTCGAACAGTTGAAGATGGACACCCAGAAGCTGGATTCCGAGTGGGAAGGTCGGCCTAAGGAGCAGATAGACTTTGAGGCCGCATTGGCCAAGTGTCAGCAGGAAGAAAAAGAGCTGGCAGATAAGGTTATCAAGCAGCTGACCTTGCTGGGAGAAAAAATGCCGGCTAAAGGCAAGGAAGATGCGTTGTACGATCGCCTTAATGTTCGTCGGCAGGATTATCATAACTATGTTTTCCGTCGCAAAGTATTATCGGAGGATCTGGAAGCGCTGACGGCAAAAGAGGCTGCCTGTCATTTAGAAATAAAGGCTTGTAATGACAAGCTTGGCCGTTATGGCAGTCAGTTGCAAGCGGAAGAAATCGTCGGTTTGCATTTGACCCTGATTGAAAAACAGAGGCTGATTGCCGATAAGGAGCAACTTCTTGCGCAGCAGGAAATCGAAATCGGCGTGTTGCAGCAGGCGTTGCAGGAAAAAATGCGAGGGACTCAGTTTACCAGCCTGGATGAACTGGGTGAAATTTTGGAGGCCATGCAGAATCAATCAGAACTGGAGCGGCAGATAGAGGAGTTGGCGCAGGAGATTAACGCCAGAACGATGGAGCTGCAGAAAAATCAGGCTCAGTTGGCTTCTGAAAGCGCAACTATTAAAGTCGAGCTAAGTCCGGAAGAGATAGCTATCCAATTGAAAAGCATTGCTGTGAACATGGACATGGCGAGAATGGAAGCACAGCGCCTGGAAAAGCTGGTGAATGAGCAAAAACAATTACAACAGAAGTATGATGCCGGTTTAACACAAGTGCAGAATCAGGAAGAACTGGCCCAACAATTCATCGCGGAAGTGGCCCAAATGACGGAAGAAAGCGGAATGGATTTCCGTCGTCGGGTTCAGGGTCGTCTCGCGGATAAGTTATTGTCACAAACCAACGAGATACTGGAAAAAGTCAGTGGACGTTATTACATCCGGCGGATGCCTAGCGAACAGGGTCTTGCCCTGGAAATTGAAGATACTTATCAGGGCAATGTACGTCGCTTGCCAAAAACATTATCCGGCGGAGAAAGTTTTGTGGTGAGTTTGGCTCTGGCGCTTGGGCTTTCAGAACTGGCAAATAATGGAAAATCAGTGGATTCACTGTTTCTTGACGAAGGCTTTGGCAATCTGGATGCGGAAACACTTTATACGGTGATCAGTACTCTGGAAGGCTTGCATACACATGGGAAAACCGTAGGTGTTATTTCTCATGTTGAAGGTGTACAGAAACG
>JBAZTN010000134.1:0-8472 GCA_041661895.1 Methylobacter sp.
GACCAATTGAAGATATGCCATATACTGCTGATGGTAACCCGGTTGATATTGTCCTGAATCCATTAGGCGTACCCTCACGGATGAATGTTGGGCAGGTGCTGGAGACACATTTAGGCTGGGCAGCAAAAGGTTTAGGTATCAAGATAGGCAAAATGCTTGAAGCCAAATATGATGCGGAGCAAGCTAAAGTTACAGCGATCAGAGAATATTTGGATAAGATCTATAACAGCAGTGGCCGGAAAGAAGATTTGGATTCATTTTCCGATAAAGACATTCTGGAAATGGCGGAAAATCTTGTTGGTGGTGTGCCTATGGCGACTCCTGTATTTGACGGAGCAAGCGAAGAAGAAATTCGTACCATGTTGAAGTTGGCAGATTTGCCTGAACATGGGCAGGTTACGCTTTATGATGGCTTGACAGGGGAACCGTTTGAAAGGGAAGTTACAGTTGGTTACATGTATATGCTGAAATTGAACCATTTGGTTGATGACAAAATGCATGCCCGTTCAACGGGGCCATACAGTTTGGTTACGCAGCAACCATTAGGTGGAAAAGCACAATTCGGTGGTCAGCGTTTTGGTGAAATGGAGGTCTGGGCGCTTGAGGCTTATGGTGCAGCCTATACTTTGCAGGAAATGTTAACAGTTAAATCTGATGACGTGACCGGTAGAACGCGAATGTATAAAAACATTGTCGATGGCGATCATAAAATGGAAGCCGGTATGCCGGAATCATTTAATGTTTTAATTAAAGAAATCCGCTCATTGGCTGTCAACATAGAATTAGAGCGGGAATAGTACCCCCGCTCCGTTCCAATGAAATTAACTGATAGCCTGTTCTGGAATACACCAGAAAGTATTTAAAGAGGACATACTCTTGAAAGATTTAATGAATTTCTTAAAACGTCAAGGTCGTGCCGATGATTTCGGCGGCATTCGTATCGGATTGGCATCACCGGATATGATTCGCTCGTGGTCTTATGGCGAAGTGAAAAAGCCAGAGACGATTAACTACCGTACATTCAAGCCGGAGCGTGATGGTTTATTTTGCGCAAAGATTTTTGGACCGGTCAGTGATTATGAGTGTCTTTGCGGTAAATATAAAAGACTGAAGCATCGCGGCGTTATTTGCGAAAAGTGCGGCGTTGAAGTAACGCTATCCAAAGTTCGTCGTGAAAGAATGGGGCATATTGATTTAGCCAGCCCTGTTGCACATATTTGGTTCTTGAAATCACTGCCTTCTAGAATAGCGTTGTTATTGGATATGACGCTACGCGAAATTGAGCGCGTGTTATATTTTGAATCGTTTGTAGTTTTAGATCCCGGCATGACCCCTTTAGAAAAAGGTCAGTTGCTTACCGATGATGATTATCTGGATGCGGTTGAATTGCATGGTGATGATTTCGTCGCAAAAATGGGTGCTGAAGCTATCTATGATTTGCTGAAATCAATCGATTTAAAAGAACAGGTTGAAATTCTGCGCGAAGAGATAAACTCTACCAATTCAGAAACAAAAATTAAAAAGTACTCTAAACGCCTTAAAGTCATGGATGCGTTATTGAGTTCAAGAAATCGTCCAGAATGGATGATTTTGAAAGTGTTGCCTGTGTTGCCGCCTGAGTTGCGCCCGTTGGTTCCCTTGGATGGTGGTCGATTCGCAACCTCTGATTTGAATGACCTTTATCGTCGAGTTATTAATAGAAACAACCGTCTAAACCGGTTGCTGGACTTGAATGCGCCAGATATTATTGTTCGAAACGAAAAACGTATGCTGCAGGAATCTGTTGATGCGTTGCTGGATAACGGTCGACGTGGCCGTGCGATTACCGGTACCAACAGAAGACCGCTTAAATCATTAGCGGATATGATCAAAGGCAAGCAAGGACGTTTTAGACAAAACTTGCTGGGTAAACGTGTTGATTATTCTGGTCGTTCAGTAATTGTTGTAGGCCCTACGTTAAGACTGCATCAGTGCGGACTTCCGAAAAAAATGGCATTGGAATTGTTCAAGCCGTTTATTTTCAGCAAATTGCAATTTCGGGGCCTAGCTACAACCATTAAAGCAGCAAAGAAAATGGTTGAAAGAGAGGGGGCCGAAGTCTGGGATATTCTTGAAGAAGTTATCCGTGAACATCCGATCCTGTTAAACCGCGCACCTACTCTGCATAGGCTTGGTATTCAGGCATTTGAACCTACTCTGATTGAAGGTAAAGCGATTCAGTTGCATCCGCTAGTTTGTAGCGCGTTCAATGCTGACTTTGATGGCGATCAGATGGCTGTGCATATCCCGTTATCAATCGAAGCTCAAATTGAAGCCAGAACGTTAATGATGGCGACAAATAACATATTGTCTCCTGCAAATGGTGAACCTGTCATTAACCCGTCTCAAGACGTGGTTTTGGGACTGTACTACATTAGCCGTGAAAAAATTAACGCGAAAGGTGATGGCAGTATATTTGGTAGTGTGGGAGAAATTCATAAGGCCCTGCAAGCTAAAACAGTTGAATTGCAGTCTAAAATTCAATTACGCATAACAGAAAAAGTAGTAAATGAAAAAGGTGAAACTGAAGATAAAACTCATCGAGTAGAAACTACGGTGGGTCGTGGGTTGATCTGGGAAGTCGTTCCAGATCGCATGCCTTACGAGTTGGTTAATTGTGATATGACCAAAAAGAATATATCGCGGTTAATTAACTATAGTTATCGTTACTTAGGTAATAAAGATACGGTAATACTTGCTGACCAGTTAATGTATTTGGGTTTCAGGTATGCAACGATATCAGGGATTTCTTTTGGTATCGAAGATATGGTAATACCGGCTAAAAAAGTCGATATTATTAAAGCTTCCGATGCTGAAGTTAACGAAATTCAAAGTCAATATGCATCAGGATTAGTAACTGATGGCGAACGATATAACAAGGTTGTTGATATTTGGTCGCATGCCAATGATCAGATAGCTAAAGTTATGATGGATGGACTTGGTGAAGAATCAGTTGTTAATGCTGAAGGTAAGACAGTAAAACAAAAATCATTCAACTCTATCTTTATGATGGCGGAGTCAGGTGCTCGGGGTTCTGCGGCACAGATTCGTCAGTTAGCTGGTATGCGCGGTCTGATGGCTAAGCCTGACGGCTCGATTATTGAAACGCCTATCACAGCTAACTTTAGGGAAGGTCTGGACGTATTGCAGTACTTTATTTCAACGCATGGTGCTCGTAAAGGTTTGGCCGACACAGCGTTGAAAACTGCGAACTCTGGTTACTTGACTCGTCGTTTAGTGGATGTCGCTCAGGATCTGGTGATTAACGGAGATGATTGCGGTACTACTAATGGTTTGATCATGACGCCAATTATTGAAGGCGGTGATGTTGTTGAGCCATTGTCAGAGCGCGTACTGGGTCGGGTTGCAGTAAATGACATAATGGATCCGGCTGGAGATTTTATAGTAGCACCTAGAGGCACTTTATTGGATGAGCATTGGGTGTCTGTTCTTGAAGAGCATAGTATTGATCAGGTTATGGTACGTTCAATCATCACTTGTGAAAACAGACATGGTGTTTGTGCTGCCTGTTATGGGCGTGACTTGGGTCGCGGTCATCTGGTGAATATTGGTGAGGCGGTAGGTGTTATTGCTGCGCAATCAATCGGTGAGCCAGGTACGCAGTTGACTATGCGAACATTCCATATCGGTGGTGCGGCATCCAGATCTGCTGCAATCAGTAACGTTCAGGTTAAATCTGCGGGTACTGTGCGTCTGAATAATCTGAAATCGGTAGCTAATCGTGAAGGTAATCTGGTTGCTGTTTCAAGATCAGGTGAAGTTGGCGTGGTGGATGATTATGGTCGTGAGAAGGAGCGCTATAAGATTCCATATGGCGCTGTACTTTCAGTCCAGGAAGGTTCTCGAATCAATGCCGGGGATATAATTGTTAGTTGGGATCCTCACACGCATCCGGTTATCACAGAGGTTGATGGTGTGGTAGAGTTAATTGATTTCGTTGATGGCGTCACCGTACAAAAGCAATCAGATGAAGTTACTGGCTTGAGTTCATTAGTTGTCACCGATCCAAAACAGCGGGGAAGTGCGGGTAAGGAATTGCGGCCGATGATGAAGCTTTTTGATGGTGAAGGAAACGCAATTTATTTGCCAGGAACTGAAATACCGGCACAATATTTCTTGCCGGCAGGAGCTATAGCAGGTATTAAAGACGGTGGTGAAGTAAAGGTCGGTGATGTATTGGCAAGAATCCCGCAAGAATCTAGTAAAACTAGAGATATTACCGGTGGTTTGCCGCGAGTTGCAGACTTGTTCGAAGCGCGTAAAACTAAAGATCCGGCAATACTTGCAGAAACTAGTGGAACTGTGTCGTTTGGAAAGGAAACTAAAGGTAAACAGAGGGTAATCCTTACTGATTCTGCGGGTGAGCAGATTGAAACCCTTATTCCAAAATGGCGCCATATTACAGTCTTTGAAGGCGAATATGTCGAAAAAGGAGAGACTATAGCTGAGGGTGAATTGACGCCTCATGATATTCTGAGACTGAGGGGTATTGAAGAGTTAGCAAACTATTTGGTGAAAGAAATTCAGGACGTGTATCGCCTGCAAGGTGTGAAGATAAATGATAAGCACATAGAGGCCATCATTCGTCAAATGCTAAGAAAGGTCGAGATTACTGCCTCAGGTGATACCGGATTCATGAAGGGTGATCAGGTTGAGCGTGCGGCATTGCGGGAAGAGAATGACAAGATGGAGGCTGAAGGGAAGATCCCGGCCAGTTATAATTCTATGTTGTTAGGGATTACCAAGGCATCATTAGCAACGGAATCATTTATCTCTGCTGCTTCTTTTCAGGAAACAACCAGAGTATTAACTGATGCAGCTGTTCGTGGATTGAGTGATACTCTGCAAGGCCTGAAAGAAAACGTTATCGTTGGTCGATTGATTCCAGCGGGAACGGGGTTGGCTTACCATGAAGGCAGGAAAAATAGATTGGCTCAGCACGAAATAGTGGAAAGTGAAGAGACTATACCTGTGGATGCAGGTGACGTAGAAGAGGCCCTTAAGCAAGCTTTAAATATTTAAGGGATAATTCATCGCTATATGACTTGACCCATTTAGAGTTTGCAAGTATTATACTCTGCTCAAAAGAGCTAACGTGCTTGAGTCGGGTCGAATCACAAATAACCGTCGTCATTTAACTTTTGCGGCGGTTCTTTTATTATCTGACAGTTAAATTGTATATCGGAGTAAACAAAGATATGGCCACGATCAACCAATTGGTTCGTAAGCCTCGTGCTAAAAAAATAGAAAAAAGCAATGTTCCTGCCTTGGAGGCTTGTCCTCAGCGTAGAGGCGTATGTACCCGTGTTTACACAACAACGCCTAAAAAACCAAACTCGGCTTTGAGAAAAGTGGCAAGGGTAAGGTTAACTAACGGATCAGAAGTTAGTAGTTATATTGGTGGTGAGGGGCATAATCTTCAGGAGCATTCCGTGGTTCTAATAAGGGGTGGTCGTGTTAAGGATTTACCTGGTGTTAGATATCACGTTGTTCGTGGTAGCTTGGATGCTTCTGGTGTGGCTAACAGAAAATGTGGTCGCTCTAAATATGGAACAAAACGGCCTAAAGGCTAAACGTTGGTTGGTGAGATAAATGTCTAGAAGAAGAGTCGCTACAAAAAGAGAAATCATTCCAGATCCTAGGTTTGGCAGTATTATGCTGACCAAGTTTATGAATATGATTATGGAAAGTGGCAAAAAATCAGTTGCAGAAGGAATTGTCTATGGTGCTTTGGATGTAATTGAAAGCAAGGGTCATAGCGAGCCACTGGAAGTTTTGTCTAAGGCTTTGGAAAACGTTCAGCCTAGGGTTGAGGTTAAATCTCGCCGGGTTGGTGGTGCGACATATCAAGTGCCAGTTGAAGTTCGTCCTTCAAGACGGATGGCTTTAGCGATGCGTTGGTTGATTGATGCGTCACGCAAAAGAAATGAAAGAAATATGCCTGCCAAACTGGCTGGTGAGTTGATGGATGCCTTTGAAAGCAGAGGTACAGCAGCTAAGAAACGTGAAGATACGCATAGAATGGCTGAGGCTAATAAAGCATTCTCGCATTATCGTTGGTAATAATTAGATTATATTAAAGACCGTTTAGTTGTGGCACGCAAAACTCCGATAGAACTTTATCGTAATATCGGCATCATGGCGCATATTGATGCCGGTAAGACTACGACTACGGAGCGGGTGCTCTATTATACGGGTGTGTCTCATAAGATAGGTGAGGTGCACGATGGTGCTGCAACAATGGATTGGATGGAGCAGGAGCAGGAGCGAGGTATTACCATTACTTCTGCTGCAACTACCTGCTTTTGGAGTGGAATGGAAAAGCAATTCCCTCAGCACAGGATAAATATTATTGATACACCAGGGCATGTTGACTTTACAATAGAAGTTGAGCGTTCATTGCGAGTTTTGGATGGTGCGTGTGCTGTTTTTTGTGCTGTTGGAGGGGTTGAGCCTCAATCTGAAACAGTGTGGCGGCAGGCTGATAAGTACAATGTTCCGCGATTAGTTTTTGTGAATAAAATGGATCGCATAGGTGCCGACTTTTTGCGCGTAATTGAGCAGATTAACGTACGATTGGGAAGTAAAGCGGTTCCAATGCAGTTGCCTATTGGCGCTGAAGATGCGTTTGATGGGGTTGTTGATCTAATTAAAATGAAAGCAATATATTGGGATGAAACCAATATGGGTATGACTTTCATGGAAAAGGAAATTCCGGCGGATATGCAAAAACTCTGTGAAGGGTGGAGGGAGCATATGGTTGAAGCTGCAGCGGAAGCGGACGAAGAATTGCTTGGTAAATACCTTGAAGAAGGTGATTTATCAAATGAAGAAATAAAGCGTGGCATTCGTTTGCTGACGATAGCCAATCAGATTGTTCCGGCATTTTGCGGATCGGCCTTTAAGAACAAAGGCGTTCAAGCAATGCTGGATGCTGTGGTTGAATATATGCCGGCGCCAACTGATGTTGAGGCGATAAAAGGCATTCTTAATGATGATGTCACAGAGGCGGTTCGTGTTGCCAATGATAATGAACCTTTTGCGGCGCTGGCATTTAAAATTGCAACAGATCCCTTTGTGGGAACTTTAACTTTTTTTAGGGTTTACTCTGGTGTGCTGAAATCCGGAGATAGTATTTATAATCCGGTCAAAATGAAAAAAGAGCGCATTGGCCGCATAGTACAAATGCATGCCAATAGCCGCGAAGAAGTTAAAGAAGTATATGCAGGGGATATAGCTGCAGCGATTGGTCTTAAAGATGTAACTACTGGTGATACTCTGTGTGATCTGGAAGAGGTAATTGTTCTTGAGCGTATGGAATTCCCAGATCCTGTGATTTCGGTTGCAGTAGAGCCTAAAACAAAGGCGGATCAAGATAAAATGAGTGTGGCGTTAAGTAAGTTAGCTCAGGAAGATCCGTCCTTTAGGGTAAATACTGACGAAGAGTCAGGTCAAACAATTATATCCGGGATGGGCGAGTTGCATCTTGAGATTATTGTTGATCGCATGAAAAGAGAGTTTAACGTTGATGCCAATGTTGGAGCGCCTCAGGTTGCGTACAGAGAAACGGTCCGAAAGACGGTAGAGCAAGAAGGTAAATTTGTAAGGCAATCTGGTGGGCGTGGGCAGTATGGGCATGTTTGGTTGCGAATTGAGCCACAAGAAACAGGTGCGGGTTACGAGTTTGTTAATGAGATTGTTGGCGGAGTTGTACCAAAGGAATTCATACCGGCAGTAGATAAAGGTATCCAAGAGCAGTTGAAGAGTGGTATCCTAGCCGGCTATCCTGTCTTGGATGTAAAAGTGTCTTTATTTGATGGTTCGTATCACGATGTAGATTCGAACGAAATGGCTTTCAAAATTGCTGGTTCCATGTGTTTCAGGGAGGGAGCAAGAAAAGCAAATCCTGTGTTGCTTGAGCCAATAATGAAAGTTGAGATTGCCACGCCTGAGGATTATATGGGCGATGTTGTCGGCGATATCAATAGACGACGTGGAATAATCCAAGGAATGGCAGATACTCCATCAGGTAAGACGGTTAGCTGTGAAGTGCCGTTAGCAGAAATGTTTGGTTATGCAACTGATTTGCGTTCGGCAACACAGGGGCGAGCAACATACAGTATGCAGTTTGAAAAATATAATGAAGCACCTGCAAATATTGCGGAAGCGATTATTAAAAAATCTTCATAAAATTGAATGTAATTTAAAGGTATTAACTCATGGCCAAAGAAAAATTCTCACGTAGCAAACCACACGTTAACGTCGGCACAATCGGCCACGTCGATCATGGTAAGACCACTTTAACAGCTGCCTTAACCAAGGTAATGGCAGAGCTCCAGGGTGGAGAAGTTAAAGCCTTTGATCAGATTGATAATGCACCAGAAGAGCGCGCACGTGGTATTACTATTGCTA
>JBAZTN010000135.1:0-8458 GCA_041661895.1 Methylobacter sp.
AAACCCTGCTTCACCCGGATTGTCGCTATCAACGGCAGGGTGTGGACCGGCTAAAATCAATCGTCCGGCATCCTGTAGTTCTTGCAGTCTCTTGATATGCGCAGGGCGCACTGACATTCTTTTCTCCAGACTATCCGCTACATCTTCACTGATAATTGCGTATAACATTGCTTATTTCTCTGTATCGGGGATGTACTTATATAAAAAAATCATCTGTAGCAAAATGAAAATAACCATCAAGCCTGGCACGCCAAATGTTTTAAAGGTAACCCAATCATCGGTGTTGTAATTGTACATCACATAAAGGTTGATAAAACCTACGCTGATAAAGAAGCTTCCCCACATGGTGTTTAATCGTTTCCAGACATGTTCTGGTAAAGTTAAATTTCCAGACATCATTCTTTCAATGAATGGTTTTTTACCAATATACTGGCTACCCAAAAAGGCTGCGCCAAATAGCCATTCTATGATGGATAGCTTCCATTTGATAAATTGCTCATTCTGAAAATAGATGGTTGCACCACCCATTACAAGAATCAGTCCCAATGTAATCCATTGCATCATTTCAACTTTACGGTGTTTAAACCAGGTGTAAGCGACCTGAATAATAGTTGCCGCAATAATGACAGCAGTAGCGACATAAATATCGTAAAGCTTAAACGCGATAAAAAATAAAATAATTGGAAAGAATTCGAAAAGCTGTTTCATAGTAACCGGAAGTGGGGTGTTCAGGAATAAATATCAATGCCTGTGATCAATTGAATACGTTGATCTTGCAGAGGTGAGTAGAGTTCTCGACTATAGGCTGATAAGGCTCTTGAAGTCTTTGAATCAAGTGGTTTAATCAGGTTAACCTGCTTTGTTGAGTCAAGTCCTAATCCCGCATTATCTAATGTTTTTTTAATCTCATCAGGTGTAGAAGAGGGGAAAAGCTCCCGATTTAACTGTTTGTTTTTTGACTCTTTTGAGACTAGCAGTCCAACTTTTCTGCTTTTGATCTTTATGCTATTGCTCTTGCCAGCTTGTTGATTAAAGCCAATGGGCGAAAAAGCTAACGATGAACCATGAATTTTCATATATGAAGCAAAAAACTATCGACATCACATTGTAAAATTTTTAATAAGGAATGTACATGCTTGAATCTTTGTTTCTGCTAGAATATCACTTAAATATTGCATATTTTGGAGCAAATCTGTGGATAAACGCACACAAACAGAATTAGAGGCGGCTGCATTCAGACAATTAGTCAGTCATTTGCAAAAGCATACTGAAGTCCAAAACATCGACTTGATGATTTTGGCGGACTTTTGCAGAAACTGTCTGGCAAAATGGTATACGGCGGCGGCAATAGAGCAGGGCGTGGAAATGGATTACGAGCAGGCCAGGGAAATAGTGTACGGCATGCCTTATAAGGCATGGAAAGACAAATATCAAAGCGAAGCGACGGCAGAGCAATTAGCCGCCTATGACCGTAAACAACAATTAAAAAAACATGAATAAAAACAAATCGCAATACGACGTTTTATTTTCCGGTGTCATTGGGCAGGACTATGACACCATCAAGTTAATTTGTCCCATAGCAACTGAAATGAGTCGACTGGTGGGGATTACCGCCAGTGAGTATGCTGCAAAAACAAACGATACTCTCACCGTTGTAGAACTGGGCGGCGGTACCGGCATCACAACCTTATCACTATTAACTGCATCAGATAAACTCAATATTTTAAGCGTTGATAATGAACCGGTCATGCAGGAACAGGCCAAAAAGCACCTGAGCAAATGGGTGACCGAAGGAAAGCTGACTTTTAGTGGTGATGATGCTTTGACAGCTTTAAAAAATATTGCGACTGATAGCGTTGATATAGTGGCATCGGCCTATACCTTACACAACTTCCTCGACTCCTATCGCAATCAAGTGATACAGGAAATTTTCAGGGTCTTGAAGCACGGCGGTCAATTCATTAACGGTGATCGCTATGGTTTGGATGATATTTCTAAACATACCCGAACCATACAGGAAGAAATAACCGGTTATTTCAAGGTGTTAACCAGGATCAATAAGCTGGATGTGCTGGAACACTGGATAGTCCATTTATTTAATGATGAATCAGAAAACCACGTCATGCGTGAAACAGTATCGCTTAATCAACTGCGCGATGCCGGATTTTCAGACATCAAGCTTACCCACAGGCTTGAAGTAAATGCGCTGGTGACAGCAGTAAAGCCATAGGTTGGTTATGAATTCTACATTTAAGATACTCTCCATGCTTATTCTGGCTGGAGAACTAAGCGGCTGCGCGAGTTTAGGCAAAGGCATTGCCGAAGCTTTTCTGGAAAAACAGCAATCTACCGATACACGTCTTTGTGAAATATGGGGAAAACCATTTCCAGGACTATCGCCATTTCTGAACAATAAGAAAGGCAAAATGAAGGTGCTCATGGTGCATGGGGTTGGCGACCATCTGCCGGGATACTCCACGCAATTGGTAGAAAAACTGGCTAAAGAACTCGATTTGCCGGTGATGTCAGCGCAGTATAAAAACATCACGCTGACCAGTCGGATTGATTCAAGCAAAAACCTGGGCAACTTAAGAATTAACCGTTTGCTAAGTAAAGACAGAAGCAGGGAGTTAATGTTTTATGAATTAACCTGGTCTATCATTACTGCCAAGCAAAAAGAAGTGCTTGCCTATGATAATTCAGGGGAATACTCCTTCCGCAGAGCAGAAGTAAACGATCTGATGAAGAAATTTTCCAATGATACCGGCCCCGATCCGATTATCTATCTGGGAGAGAGTAGGGAAGACATACTGGTCTCGTTCGCACAATCATTTTGCTGGATGACCAAAAGCGGTTGGGTGGACCTTCCTGACGATGCAAAGCAAGCCTGTTCATTTAATGACGATAGCGCGGCAGCGAATTTGCCAGTTGATCAGTATGCTTTTGTTTCCCATAGCCTGGGCAGTCGCATAATTATTGATGGCATGCAGCGCATTGCTACTTTGCTGGATGAGCGTGATGACGAATTTAGCAACGCTTTACAGAACAAAGAAATCCCCATGTATATGATGTCCAACCAATTGCCCATGCTGCAGTTGGGACGTAAATTGCCCGATGTAAGCAACCAAAAAGCCGCGTATTGTCAGCCGGATGGTGAAAAGTATAATCAGCGTATGTTAGCTAAAACGCCCATCATCGCGTTTAGTGATCCCAACGATCTCCTTAGTTACGCAATTCCTCACGGCTTTGCAGAAAAATATCTGGATTCAAGGCTGTGCATAGATGTAACTAACATCAACATTAATGTAGCAACTATTTTTGACGGTTTTGGCTTTGGTAAAATGGCTAATCCAATTGATGCACACGTACGTTACGATACCGATGACAGAGTGGTTGCGATAATCGCCAAAGGCATAGGTAACAAGAATACGCCCAAGATTGTTAATGACCGTTGTCGCTGGATTGAAACCATAGATTGACGATCGGCTAACTCAAGTTGTAAACCATACTACGGCTAAAACCATTTTATAAACAATACATTGTTTATAAAATGGTTTTAGCCGTTTACAACTTTAGTGAAATAAACGACTGAGGAGACAAGAATTTGGTCGACCATAATTTAATTTAACATAATATACATTATGCGAAGTCTTTATACTGGATAATAAATACACCGCTGGCTGCTACGCTGCCGACTAATAAGCGATTTAAGGCGTTTAAAGCGGTTGTCTATGGTGATGAATGGCACAGGCCGGATTGATAACGAGCGGTTATCTGATAAAGCCATGATTGAGCCATTCACACGCGCTGTAACTCGCTACGCTTCGAGTTATTAGACAGTTAAATGGCCGCTGGCCAGAATCATCGTTATACAACTCTAAATTGAGACTTCAGCTTGTGACCACAAACGCTGGAAGCCACGGCTGACGCGGCTGGCCGATCTTTTGGTAATATACCAAGAGGAATTTCCAAATAAGCCAACCAATAAAGACCATAAAAACCCAATATTTTATCCCACGGATAAAAAAGGACAGTGTAACTAACTGTCCATGCGGCTTGCAGCGAATAACAACACAAAACGCTCATCTTTTCCGTTTGTTCGCTACGCTCACAAATCGGTAAAAATGAGCGAAACACTTTGATTTATTAATCATAAAAAACAGCCTGAAACTGATAAAAAGTCCCACTATGGGACAAGAGTCCACTTGTTAAAGTATGTGGACTCACTTTTAAGGAGCTTTACCAGGCACAGGAAGCGGAATGCAGTCATCCATAAAATTCAAGGAAGGCTTACCGTTATATTCACCCCAAGAAACCGGTATAAGAGCCTCCCTGCCTTTCATTTTTTCAAAAGCCGGAAGCTGTTTAATAGCTTCATCATTCATATAAATATCGTAGGTTTGTAGTATTTCGACCTGCAAGAAACGATGAACTTGGCTTGTATTTTTTTTAACGACTTCACGAACACCAACGATTTTTACTTTTTCATACGACATATTATTTTCTTACATTGATTGGTTGAAAAAATGAGATACCCCCCCTGCTCTATGCCGCAATCAAGCCGCGTTCATAAGCCCAAGCAGGATTAGATACCGGAACGGCTTCAATAATGCGCATGAGTGGCACAATGTTGTTGTGTTCAGGCGTCAGGTGCATGGCGGCTATGTCAACACCGTAGGCAAGCAATTCTTTACGGTGGCGGTAAAAAGTCGGCTTTGCAAGCAACTGACGGAGGTCGGCACCCTGCCGCCAAAGCTGGTAAGAACCTTGCAAAGTACGAGGCATTTTTAAAAGCTGTTCGTCAATAAGGGTGGCTTGTGTGGTCATGTCGATTTTCCCCAAGTAGATGGTGAATAATTGATTAATGAGATCAGGTGTTAAGTGGTAACCGTGGGTTATTCCATGTTTTTCAAGCTCCTTCGAAAATATGCGCAATTCAGCGCGGAGTTTGCCTTGAATGAAATCTTCCAGACCAATGTTTTGCAGGTATTCCGGTAGCTGGTGGCTTTTGCCCTTGGCGAACATTTCACGAGCTTTGTTATAAAACTTAAACGCCCAGCGGCGGGATGATTTGCCGAGATAAACAGTGCCTTTATCACGTGAACTTCTGCCATGCCGCGAACGTGCGCGCATTTCTGCCGCGTGTAACCAAGCTTCAACGCTGGCATCATTGCCAACATCATAAAGCTGGTTAATGTCGATCATCTTTACTTTGTAATCGCCCTTCTTGATCTTGGTTTCAGTAAGCAAAGGACTTGAGCAGCCGTGAAGATGGTTAGCGTGAAGCTTGTAAACCTTGCGAAAAGCCAACAGCAAGAGACTGTTTAAATCACGACTGCCAAAAACGTTATGCCCTTGCAAGAATTTACACAGGTTGCCATCAATCATAAGAGCAGTTGCCCTGCCCTCACCGTTGCCGCCAGTTGATTTGATTTTAAGGCTGGTTTCATGACTGGAGCGGCAATCAATCGACTTAACACACTCCCAAGCAATCGAGCCATCGGAATCAATAGAAAGCACACGACCGGCCGGTATGGGGTCATGTAAAAAGTCTATTTCACCGCGGAACCAATCAATCATTGAATTAATCACAAATAACATTATGAAATTATATAAACAAATCACATGTTACTTGTCAATAAATAACAAATTATAAATTTAAAATAGATTACTATAGACTCAAAAAAGTAGGTCTTTAAGGTAGGTATTTATGGCAAATCAACACACATTAAGAGTCCGCGCTGCAAGGTGGGAAAAAATAGAAAAAAAAGCGTGGGAGATGTCTATAAAAGAAAATCGAGTAATAAAACCAACAGACGTTGCAGATGCAATTCTGGCGATATACGTCGATAAAATCACTCTACAAGACGTAGAAGAAACTAAAAAAAACAGGTGAAAAGTCTCAAAAATGAGACAAAAGGACAGTACTACTTACCCCTGTCCTCGCGCTTGTTGCGAATTGTTCTTAATTGAATAGAAAAGCAACAGCAAAACAAAAGCTGTTTATCATGCACGATTTGTATGTCATCCAGACCCAGATAATATTATTAGGCCATTTTGTAGGTTTATTTGGTTTTGATTTCTGTTAACAATTATATTTGTAGAGGCACTAGACATGAATCACCCGATGGATAACTACATCCGAGACCGAATGATTATTGATGCGGAACACGTTATTGCTTTGGCTGAACAGCAGTCGAAACTGGAGCATTCAGTTTTAAAAGGCCGCTTTCGAGAACTACTAGTGGATGGAATATTGGAGCCGTGGCTACCTCCTACTATGCACTGCGTAACGGGAACAGTTGTATCTTTTAGAAATATTTTTAGAAGCAAGACGCAAGAAGATATTTTGTTGATAGATCGATCAATTTCTCCTGCGGTATTAATTAAAACCCATGTACAAGAGGGCGTTTACTTGCGCAACAGTGTGCTTGCTCGAATCGAAGTTAAGTCGACTCTTAGATTAACAAGCGTTGAAGACTTCCAAATATCTTGTCGTGAATTTAGAGAGCTTGGACTTGACCTAACTAATGAGCAAGCCGCAGCAAACAAAATTCAGATGCCGGAGATAAATATTCTTTTCGCGTTCAAATCTTCGACGAGCAAAGCAACCACTTTTTCTTGGTTTAGTTCCGTAAAAGGCGGTTCCATTTCCGTCGTATGCGTCCCTGAGCACGGGCTGTGGAAGATAGACAGCGAACATAATTGGCAGGAATACCAGTGTCAGACAAGCAAAAACGAAGCTGAGCGCTTGGCGGCCTTTGTAGGGGTAATGTCAAACACATCCTTCAGTCAGCATATTGCTGCTCAAGGGCGAGATTGGTTGTCTACTTTGGAAGGTGGGATCGGGCAGTACTTCAACCATTGGAAACCAGCGACCATGTAATAAATCAACATCACTACGGATGCAAAAAGAAATAACCTCGCATAATGCGCCCTATGCAAAAAAGCCCAACGGGCTTTTTATTTTCCCATAGGGCTTTTCTACATAAGGCTGATGTATTATGCGAAGTCTTATATCCCAAAAATAAGCCAAGTATTTGAAATCTATAAGAACACCGGCTTGAGATTTCGCATATATAACAAGGGGCGATTTTACCGCCTGATTTGCCGTCCTGCCGTGTACGTTGTCCGGCAAATCAGGCGGTAAAATTCAGAGTTAACTATTAAAAACTCAATCCCGTTTGTATAGCTGAAAAAGACAAAGATTATTTATTCAGGCGAACAAATCACCGCTGGCTGCTACGCTGCCGACTAATAATCGATTTAAGGCGTTTAAAGCAGTTGTCTATGGTGATGAATGGCACAAGCGGGATTGATAACGCACTGTTATCTGATAAAGCCACGATCTAGCCATTCACACGCGCTGTAACTCGCTACGCTTCGAGTTAATAGAAAGTTAAATGGCCGATGGCCAGAACAGCCGGTGGCACGAACAAAAACACATTCTCCAGAGTGTTGAAGAAGTTTTCCGCCGTGTAATGAATATCCTGATAAACCGAAATCCAATCTATAAAAATCATCCGTAATTATCATTATTTTTATCCATTTGATAAAAAAGGACAGTGTAACTAACTGTCCATACGGCTTTGAGCGAATAACAACACAAAACTCTCATTTTGCCCGTTTGTTCGCTACGCTCAAAAATCGGGAAAAATGAGAGCAAAATTTCCACCAAAAACCGTCGTCGCACATTTACAAACAAAAAACCTCTTTTAAGTAGCTTTGCCAGGTGCAGGAAGCGGAATGCAATCATCCGTAAAATTCAATGAAGGCTTGCCGTTATATTCACCCCAAGAAACCGGTATAAGAACCTCCCTGCCTTTCATTTTTTCAAAAACCGGAAGCTGTTTAATAGCTTCATCATTCATATAAATATCAGATGCCTGTAGCATTTCGACCTGTTTTGGCAATAAAAAACCGCCTTTGCTTTTACCAAGAGGCGGTTTGTTTTAAGGAGGCTGCGCTTCCCATTGTTTTCGAGCTTGTTATACGTTAGTGCATATGTATCTCTCGCGACTTTACTGTATCGCTTCTTTGCAAAACATACCGACTCGCCTCATTGGTCATCCTTGTTCCATCATCATTAAGCGGAATGAGCGTCCCTTCATTTTCAATATGATAGTGCCGTGTACTTGTCCCTCCCTTACTTGGAGTTAAAACAACGGTATGATTTTCATCATTCCAGCTATATTTTCCTTTTTCATAAAACTCCCTTGAGGACTCTTTTGCATACTGAGTCACCAACAGATAATTGTTTTTTTGTTTTAAAGACAGCGTCGTTTTAATCCCAGTGCAATCGTTGCAAGGAAGAAAGCCGTAAAAAACACCATGAAACTCCAGACTTTTATCAGTATGGTTTTCATGTGTTGAGTGATCTATTTCCTTCTGGTGGATCTTTGCACGCGCTCTGGCAAAACTTTCTTGAGCTTCAAGGTCTGTTGCTGCCATTGCAGGA
>JBAZTN010000136.1:0-8382 GCA_041661895.1 Methylobacter sp.
GGCGAGGTTGCGCGCATTGCTTTCCAGCTCCTTTTCCAGAATGACGCGGGACTGATAATAGTTATAGCCGAGCGTCACGGCAAAAATGACTGCGCTAGAGAACGTGATGACCAGAACGAGTCTGATGACGATGCTATTTTTTCCCGGCATTAGCCCTCCAGACAAAATCATTGTAATCAGGATAGCTGCGAATCAGGCCGTTTTTTTGCATTGTACGGCCTACGGCCTCGTAATCATGCAACATAAGGTCGCCGAGTGTTCCCTGAGGATTGACAGGCTTCATCAGGTCCCGCATCCGTTCCAGCATCCATTTCTGGTGCATCCTGTTGGCAGGTAAATGGGCCTCGCGCATGTGTTTAATGACAATATCCAGCGCCTCGTCGGGATGATCAAAAGCGTAGCGCCATCCCTCCAACGATGCATTGACAAAGGCTGCTGCCAGGGCAGGATCTTTGTGGAGAGTCTTTTCCATCGTATAGATCCCGTCCTCCAAAAAATTCATGCCCTGATCTCTCAGGAAAATGACGTTCAACTCCTCAGGATCGATGCCGGAATTAAGAATCGTGTGGTATTCGTTGAACCACATCGCGGATGTCACATCAATGCCACCACGCAGAAAGAGATTGACGGTGTGGGACTGCCGCACTTCCCGAACCTTAATGCGGTGCTCCGCAAAAAGAGTGCGGAGCGGTATTGACACGTACCCTTCCCACATTCCCACTTTTTTGCCATCCATGTCATCAATGGTCTTGATGCCGGCGGTTTTTTTTGAAATCAGCATCATTGATGACCGCTGGAGGATTTGGGCCAGGTTGACGAGTTCGGTACCTGTAGAGCGATGCTGTAGGGCAGTAGTCAGCCAAAGAATG
Source organism: Methylobacter sp. (assembly GCA_041661895.1). Lineage (GTDB taxonomy): Bacteria > Pseudomonadota > Gammaproteobacteria > Methylococcales > Methylomonadaceae > Methylobacter_A. The sequence continues at coordinate 870 of JBAZTN010000136.1, forward strand.
GCAAAGTCGGCGGTGCCTTTCTCCAGAGCTTCAGCGGGAGAGCATCCAGGCCCTGCCCTGAGGATTTTGAGGTCAATCCCATGGCGTGCATAGATCCCCTTGTCGAGAGCCATATAATATCCGGCAAACTGGGCCTGTGGACTCCACATCGGCATGAGGGAGGCATTTTTCAGTGGAGTTTCGGCGGCGCCAAGTGGGAGCGCAATGACACAGGCCATAAACAGCATCGTCATCGCTGCGGCGATCGAATGCTTTTTTCGTTGAGAACGGTTCTTATGCCACATCTTGCTCATGATCATTCCTGTTTGACCCTTCCGGACAAGGGCAGCGCATTAAAGAGCCCCTGCATAACCGACCAATCTAATGAGTTATAGTGATTTCTGGTGTATGCGGTTGGCAATAAAAGCGGGATACCCACTGCCTGATTCCGCCAGGAATCACCGTCAACAAACCAAATGATATGGTACCCTGAAGTTTGTTTCACAACCAGAGACCAGATAAAGGCCTGCACTATCTGCTGCGACAGAGAGCCCGCGGAATCTCATCGCGCGCACACCGGGCGGAACTAGGTGCCTTTCTGCCCCCCGCATGCCGGTCTTAAACTTGATGATGGATAAATGTTTATACACCCAGCTACCCGCCGAACGCAACATTCAAACCGGCATTGGTGACGTGGGGATCTCGACCAGTTATCTTGCAGCGTAAGACCAAGATTCTTGCTAATCAAAAATGTTATATAGAAAGTCACTATTCTATTATCATCAACGTAATTGAGTCCTAAAAACACCATCCTGCTTTTTAATCGGTCACTGATTTAACTTTAATAACAAGAAGTTGACTATGAATACATTTCCAATCGATCTTGGCGCTTATCAACGCATCACTTTAAACGCAAGCAATACGACATTGACTGACGAGCAACGTGCCAGTCTCAAGGCTAATATTCAACTGTGCCGCGATGCGATCGTCTTTTTTACGGCTACCGGCGCAGCGAGAGGCGTCGGCGGACATACCGGCGGCCCCTACGATACCGTGCCGGAAGTGGTAATTATGGATGCTTTGTTCCAGGGCGATGCTGATAAATACGTGCCTGTTTTTTTTGACGAAGCAGGACACCGCGTAGCCACTCAATATCTAATGTCTGCTCTTAACGGCGATCTGCCTGTTGAACATCTGATGGAATACCGCGCCGCTCATGCTCATTTACCGGGTCACCCTGAACTGGGTCTTACGCCTGGCGTAAAATTTAGCTCGGGACGGTTGGGTCACATGTGGCCCTATGTCAATGGCGTGGCTATCGCTAATCCAAATAAAGTACTGTTTTGTCTGGGTTCCGATGGCTCGCAGCAGGAAGGCAATGATGCTGAAGCCGCACGATTTTCTGTCGCTCAAAAGCTGAATGTTAAATTGATTATCGATGACAATGACGTAACCATTGCCGGTCACCCTTCCAAATATTTGACAGGCTACTCTATCGCTAAAACGTTGGCTGGCCACGGTTTAACCGTATTGGAAGGCGACGGCGAAAATATCGATGATCTTTATCAGCGTATTTGCACTGCCATTAACACCGATGGCCCCGTTGCTGTTATTAATCATCGTCTTATGTCTCCGGGAATTGCCGGACTGGAGGGTTCAACCCATGGTCATGACGTAGTCCCGGTAAAAGTGGCAGTAGACTATTTAGAGTCTCACGGTCGACAGGCTGCGGCAAATCACCTTAAAGGAATTAAAGCGCCAAAAAATGATGCTGTATTTCTGGGGTCCGGCGACAAGTGGGATGCCAACCGCAACGTTTTCGGTGATGCGATAGTCGCGATTATGGGCCGGATGAGCGAAGCTGAGCGCATCGAAAAAATTCGAGTCATTGACAGTGATCTGGAAGGTTCCTGTGGTCTATCCAAAATTCACAGCGCTTATCCTGAAGTGTTTATCTCTTCCGGCATTATGGAGCGCGGCAACTTTTCGGCAACGGCCGGTTTCGGGATGGAAGCAGGCAAACAGGGTATTTTTGGTACCTTTAGCGCTTTCCTGGAGATGCTGATTTCTGAAATTACCATGGCGCGTTTGAACAACTCCAACGTGCTCGCTCATTTCTCGCACTCAGGGATTGACGATATGGCCGATAACACCTGCCATTTCGGTCTGAACAATATGTTTGCTGATAACGGCTTGAGCGACGGCTATGCGACCAACCTTTACTTTCCGGCTGACCTGCTACAAATGAAAGCCTGTTTGGAAACCATCTTTTTTAACCCGGGCTTGCGTTTTGTGTTCTCGACCCGCTCTAAAGTACCGACTATTTTAAATACTGAAGGCCAGGACTACTTTGGTGGTGACTACCAATTTGTTTCCGGCAAAGATGAAGTCATCCGCGAGGGAACTCAAGGCTATATTGTCAGCTTCGGCGAAGCATTATATCGGGCATTAGACGCAGTAGAACGTTTAAAACAGGAAGGCATTGATGTAGGCCTGATCAACAAACCAACCTTGAATGTTATTGATGAGGAGATGATGGCTAAAATCGGTAATTCGCCGATGGTTCTGATAGTCGAGTCATTTAACCGAAAAACGGGATTGGGTAGCCGCTTTGGTTCCTGGTTGCTGGAGCGTGGGCTGACCCCAAAATTCGCGCATATTGCAACACATAAAGAAGGTTGCGGCGGTCTATGGGAGCAATTCCCGCATCAAGGTATCGATCCGGCGGGGATTATGGCCAAAATCAAGGATATGCTAAAAGCTTGATACCGATGCCGGAAATCCGCCATTAATCAGTTTATAACTATGAACCAGAACAGAATTCCTGCTTTTATTTAATGGCGGTTACACGGATTTTTTACACTCTCGACAAAATTGCACTCGGATGACGGATTAACATAGAAAACTTTCCTCTGTTTTTGTTCAACCAGCCACGCACTTCGACATTTTTCCCCACATAAGCATTCAGATCAGGAAACAAACCCACCCATTTTCTTTCTATACGCGCCTCAAACGAGTCAGAAAACTCCAGATAAACGGATTTTCGGGTATTACGGACATTAACCACCTTACCCACAAGGCGCGTCCAGCCTGTATGCCCTGCTTCAGTCAAACTGCTTACCGGCATAGGCGCAAATTCTGGCCGCTGCCAGATGCCAAGCTTACTTTGCTCTGCCTGATTTTGGGCTCTAACCAGCTCATCCACATAAAGCAAATTAGGCGGATAAATACTAACCTCCGCCAGACCCGCTTCAACCAGCTGCAGATTGATATGCTCCTTTTTTTCGGTAAACAGATGCGCCAGGGTTCTGTCGTATTTATCCGTTTTCTCGGCATCAGTCTCCAGCCGGACTTTGGTGTTTTGCAGTTTACCGATCATCCAGCGCTTGGCCTCGTCTCCCCCCGCATCGGCCTTTTTATCCCGGTGCTGAACTTCCGGCGTATTGATGCCCAGCAGCCTGATCTTGCGGCCATCCTCCAGCAACACCGTATCGCCATCGTAAACTGTTTTGATCCTGTAAAAATCATAGCCCGGTTTAATATCGACTATTTTCGCGTCAGTGGTCGAGCGGTCGGAAAAATGTGTACTCCCTTCCCCGTCCTTCCACTCATAGACTTCTGCGCCAGCCCACGAAGGCAAACACAGCAATAAAACCAATAAAATTCTCATGAACCTGCCTGTATAATTATCAAACTAATAACCGCTGCCTATTTTACACTTGTTGTAGGATAGGATAATTTTAGCAATATGACTCCGTAATTCAGCATTATTATGATCACCATCATCCAGCGGGTAACCACCGCTACAGTCACCGTCAACCATGAAGTCATCGGCGCAATCAATACCGGCATTATGGCGCTGGTGGCGGTCGAAAAAGAGGATACTCAAAAAAGTGCGGAACGCCTGCTGGAACGCATCCTCAACTACCGGATTTTTGCCGATAGCAATGACCGCATGAATCTGAGTTTGAGGGATATTGATGGCGGTTTGTTGCTGGTGCCTCAATTCACGCTGGCGGCGGACACGCAAAATGGTAATCGTCCCAGTTTCATTTCAGCTGCGCCACCGGAAAAAGGGAAAGAGCTGTTCGACTATCTGCAACAGCTAGCAAAACAAACTTACCCCCATGTCGAATTCGGCCAGTTTGGTGCAGACATGCAGGTTGCGCTGGTCAATAATGGGCCGGTTACATTTACCCTGAAAGTCTAAAAAAAGCTGGAAGCTACTCATCATCCTCATAAGGCTGAGCTTTCACATTATCTGGAATTTTATGCGCGTTGGCCGAACGCAAAAGTATCAACGCGCCGCCCAGCACAAACAGCAACGCGATTATAAATAACACTATCCACATTCAAACTCTCCCATTTTTGGCTTGCCTTGGATGATGGTAGAATATACCCCATAAATCCACTGACACACATCAACATGAAACAAGTAGAACTGCTCTCCCCTGCCGGAACCATAAAAAACATGCGCTATGCTTTTGCATTCGGCGCGGATGCTGTTTATGCAGGGCTGCCCCGTTATAGCCTGCGGGTGCGCAACAATGATTTTCTTGCCGATAATCTGGCCAAGGGCATAGCTGAAGCGCATCAGCTAGGCAAAAAGTTTTTCCTGGCCACCAATGTGATTCCACACAACGCCAAGGTTAAAACCTTTATTAAGGATATTACCCCGATTATCGCGATGAAGCCGGACGCATTGATTATGGCTGATCCCGGTTTGATTATGATGACCCGCGAAGCCTGGCCGGACATGCCGATACATCTGTCGGTACAGGCCAATACGGTTAATTATGCTTCGGTAAACTTCTGGAAAAGCATGGGCGTTGAGCGCGTCATTTTGTCCCGTGAACTGTCGCTGGACGAGATTGAGGAAATCCGCCAGCTTTGCCCCGATACTGAACTTGAGGTGTTTGTCCACGGCGCATTATGTATCGCTTATTCCGGCCGCTGTTTGTTATCCGGTTATTTCAACCACCGCGACCCTAATCAGGGCACTTGCACCAACTCCTGCCGCTGGAAATATGACACCCTGCCCGCCCATGAAAATGCCGAAGGCGATTACGTGCTGGATGGCGGCGCGCTGTCCATGTCCGACATCAGCAACGCCAGCTGCGGCGGCGCGGAACGACACCCGTTGGCGGACAATGTATATTTTCTGGAGGAAGAAGGCCGCAAGGGTGAGTTGCTGCCGGTGATGGAAGATGAAAACGGCACCTACATCATGAACTCAAAAGACTTGAGAGCCATCGAGCATGTCCAGCGCCTGGTCGAAATCGGCGTGGACAGCCTTAAAATCGAAGGCCGCACCAAGTCGCATTATTACGTGGCACGTACCGCACAAACCTATCGCCAGGCGATTGATGATGCGTTGGCGGGCCGCGCATTCCAGCCTGAACTGATCGGCGTTTTGGAAAACCTTGCCAACCGGGGTTACACCGACGGTTTTTATCAGCGCCACCATACACATGAACAGCAAAACTATATGACCGGTTATTCCCAGAGCCATCAGCAGCAGTTTTGCGGTGAAATAAGAAGCTATGACAAGGCAACCGGACTGGCGACAGTCGATGTCAAAAACAAGTTTTCGGTCGGCGATAAACTGGAATTGATACTGCCGGAAGGCAATCAGGATATTATTGTCGAACGCATGGAAGGTATGTATGGACAAGCCATGGAAGAGGCATCCGGCGGCGGTTATGAAGTAAAAATACCGATTCCGGAAACCCACAGCAGTAATGGCCTGTTGGCGCGCTATACTTAAACGATCAATTAACCCTGTAACTTAATCCTGTGAGGCTTGACTCATGACCTTTACTACTGCCGATCTTTGCGATGCCCATTCACACGAAGAGCACTTCCAGATTGCCGAGCCCATGTTCAAATCTTATGGCGCTAACCCGGTCTTTTGCGGCCAGATCACCACCGTAAAAGTTTTTGAAGACAATGTTCTGGTCAGGAAAGTCCTTGAAGAAAAAGTTCAAAACAGGGTATTGGTTATTGATGGCGGAGGCTCCCACCGGTGCGCCTTGGTGGGCGATAATCTGGCAAAGATTGCCGTCGATAATGGCTGGCAAGGTATTGTTGTTTATGGCTGCATTCGGGACTCTGCAATTATTAACCAGCTCCCGATTGGCATCCGTGCACTGCATACCCATCCATTAAAAAGCCACAAAAAAGACCATGGCGACCGCGACTTGTTAATCACTTTCGCCGGCGTCAATTTCAGACAAAATCATTTTTTATATGCTGATTCCGATGGAATTATCGTATCGGAAACAATGTTGAGTTAAAATAACTCCAAATTAACCTAGCAAAGAAGTCAAGATATGCAAATTGTACTCGCCAACCCCCGTGGATTCTGTGCCGGTGTAGACCGGGCTATCGAAATTGTTGACCAGGCTCTCCAGGCTTTCGGGGCTCCAATTTACGTCCGTCACGAAGTTGTTCACAACCGTACGGTTGTTGACGGTCTTAAAGAAAAAGGCGCTATTTTCATTGAAGATTTAAATGACGTGCCGGTCGGCTCCTATCTGATCTTCAGTGCTCACGGCGTTTCCAAACAAGTGCAGCAGGAAGCTAAAGAGCGTAATTTAACGGTTTTTGATGCCACCTGCCCTCTGGTCACCAAGGTCCATTTGCAGGTTGCCAAACATGCAAAAGAAGATCGTGAAGTTATTCTCATCGGTCATGCCGGACATCCTGAAGTTGAAGGCACCATGGGGCAATATGAACGGTGCACCGAAAATGGCGGTATCTATCTGGTAGAAACCCCGGAAGATGTTAAAAACCTGGCGGTAAAAAATCCCGATAATCTGGCTTATGTCACGCAAACCACCTTATCGATGACTGATACGAAAGTTATGGTCGATGCCTTAAGGGCACGCTTTAAAGCCATACAGGAACAGAAAAAAGACGATATCTGCTATGCGACACAAAATCGTCAGGATGCTGTTTATGAACTGGCCAAAACGGCTGACCTTATCCTTGTTGTCGGTTCGCCAAACAGCTCTAATTCCAACCGTTTACGGGAGATCGCTGAACAGCTCGGCAAGCAGGCCTATCTGATTGATACTGCAAAGGACATGCAGCAGAGCTGGTTTGAAGGAATTAACGTGGTCGGCGTCACCGCAGGTGCCTCTGCGCCGGAAGTACTGGTTCAGGAAGTAATCAATCAGTTAAACCAATGGGGCGGACAATCGACTATTGAGATTCAAGGCATAGAAGAAAAAGTGGTTTTTTCTTTACCTAGAGAATTGAAAAAACACATCAGCCTATAATTCCAGTGAGGGATGACCACTCAAACGGTCACCCCTAACACCTCACCCATTCTCCCCCCTTAAATCAGAACCGATCAAATAAAAAACTGGTTTCTGTAACTTATTTGTTGATAACATTATTCTTATTTTTTTCGAGAGATGATTATGCCCCTTACCGCCATGGATCTTGTTACCCAAGCCAAAAAACATATTGTTGAAATTGACATTACTGCTGCAAAAAATGCACTGGAGGCCAGTCTTATCCTGGACGT
>JBAZTN010000137.1:0-8314 GCA_041661895.1 Methylobacter sp.
CTGCGGCCCAGTGAGGTTTTTCCGACTCCGGGTGGTCCGACAAAGCATAAAATAGGACTCTTGCCGTTCGGATTCAGTTTGCGCACGGCCAAAAATTCCAATATTCGCTGCTTGATTTTATCCAGGCCGTAATGATCTTCGTTAAGGATTTCGCGCGCTTTTGCTATATCAATAACGCCGGTACTCGCGACCGACCAGGGCAGTTCCGTCAGCCAATCAAGGTAGGTGCGAATCATCGAATATTCGCCGCTGGCATCCGACATGTGCTGCAAGCGACCGAGCTCCTTACGCGCTTGCTTTTCCACTTCTTCAGGCATTTTGGCGGCGCTGATAGCGTTGCCGATGTCTTCAATTTCGGCAGCCATTCCTCCTTCTTCGCCCAGTTCCTTCTGGATAGCCTTCATTTGCTCCCGCAAAACAAATTCGCGCTGTTGCTGTCCCATGGTTTCCTGGGTTTGTTCGTTAATCTTGTTTGAAAGCTTTAATACTTCGATCCGGTAATTAAGTAATTCCAGAATCTTGTCAATCCGTTCCCGTATATCAAACAGGGCCAGTATCTCTTGTTTCTCTTCAGGTTTTGAAATCAGGTAACTGGCAATCAGGTCAGCCAACGTTGACGGTGAGGTGATGGATCGAATGGCATTAACCAGCTCATCAGGTGCCTGCCGCGTTTGAGTCAGCACTTCCAGCGCTTTTTGTTTGAGTGTTATTACTCGCGCTTCGATATCCTTGGAGCTCTCTTCAGGTTCTTCGTAACGTTCAATTCGAGCGACAAGAAACGGATAGCCCGACAAAAATTTCTTCACACGAAAGCGTTGCACACCCTGACAAACGACATGATGTGTGCCATCAGGAGCAGTTATGTAGCGTAAAATTTCCGCCACAGTACCAACTGTGTAGAAATCATCTGGGCTGGGCTCTTCATCTATGTCACGCAGTTGCATGAGCAATCCAATCGGTTTCTCGGAACGTACCGCCTGTTGCACAGCAGCAATAGAGGGTTTACGGCCCATCACCATGGGAGAAACATTTTGTGGGAAAAGCACGGTACTACGCATAGGCACAATGATAAGTGCATCATTTGGAACAGGTGGGAGCTGCGATGGAATTTCCTGCTTTATCTCTGAAGATGGTTCTTCCGAATCCCCCATTGATCCCAGAAGTCTGTTTTTCAGATCCGTGATTTTCATAAGAAGCCTTTATATTTTCCGCAGTGAAATCACTAAACAACCGTTTACAAATTCACGAGTGCCAATTTCAAAACGCCCGACGGGTAGTTCAATGCGCCGCTCAAATCGCCCATAGGGAATTTCCAGGCGTCGAATATGCGCCTGGGCGCTGTTCGGCAGATGCCGCTGTCCATCAATGATCAAATAGTCGTCTTTCAGCATTACGCTCAAATGCTCCGGGGCAACTCCGGGCAGCGCGATCATGATTTTGTATTCATAACTGGTTTCGTAAATATCGATCGGCGGTTCCCATGTGGGCCGTTTGACGTTCATAACAGCAGGTCTAAAGAACTGTCGGTGCAGCCGGTCAGCCCGATCCAGAATTTCGCAAGCTTCCGCCCACATCCAGGTTTCAAGATCACGTAGTGGCATAATGTATTATTCCAGATTATCGCTATTTAACGATGCAAACCGCGTAATTGTTTGTCCAGGTCACAAGTAAAATCGCCTTCTATGACAAATAAAGCTTTTAGCCAGTTATAAGTACCTGAGTATCTGCCAGCTGTGCCTGTCTTACAGATGTTCATCGTTCCGTTTATTCTGCAGGTGTCATATGGTGCTTAATATGTTCCGGTATTACATCGTTGCCGTGATCGCTCATCTGGGCATCAAACCATTCATGAAGAGCCTTATCATACTGGGGATATTCAGTTGAAAAATGAATCTGAGCACCATTTTCCAAAGCTTTATATTCAAATTTTATATCGTCAGGTTGTGCCCTTTTTAACTGGGCGAGACCCGGCATATCAGCTCCGTGTATACGTTCAGTCGAAGAAAAATCACCTTTTCTAAATTGGTTGGCAAGTTTAAGTAAATGTTCCTGAATCAATTTTATTTGCTGAGTGTCGCCTGCTGATTTGGCGAGGACATGCTGAACACCGCCATGAACAGTTTTGGTAAACGTTTGCTGGGTTTTGTCTAATGAATACGGCACCGCTTGCTGCATGTGTTGACGCACCTCATCAGTTGGATTAGATCCCGATTTTTCAAGAGCTAACCCTGTCGTAGAGAAAAACAAAAGTCCAATCAATATTAATGGATAATTTTTCATAATCGTAATCCTCGTTTTATTAAGACCAAATGAAAACATCTTATGGAACTCTCTAAAAAATCATAAAGAAGTATGTCTTGTTTGCGAACCATGATATATCCGTACAACTACTTACAAGCATCGATGCTGCGGACATCTTTATCATCGACTGAAATGAATTTGATAAATTTTCCAGGATGGTGCCATTGTTAACACGTATTTGTCCAAACGGCCAGGTAGACATCAATCAATTACAGGACGCTGGCAGGATGCCAGTTTGCAAAAGTTCCCTCGATAAACCACAGCATCGTATCAGTGCGCTTTCTCAAAGCATTGTTGTACTCGGACCAGTTGAAACTCTTGTAATACTGCTTTTTGATCTTATGGCCGCCGCTCTCATTATGTTTGTAGCGGATGATGAGAAATTGGCAGCGATAGTTGCCCTCAAGATAACACCATACGAACGACTTGAATGCTGGAAAACTGTTTTATTCAACATTCCATGCTTTAAATGAATAGGGTTATAGGTATTTATACTAATATCTTTTTTTCGATTTCCTAAATATAATAATTGTGAGTGCTTTCATTCATGCGCGACTTAAGGTCAGCAAGGGCGGGTGGAGATTGATTGAATCCACCTAAAAGAATTAAACAAAAAATTTAACTCTTAAAGCATCCGGTTTACCGGTAAATCTTTCGATTGAAAGTGCAGACTTATGGGATAAGCAGACTGAAAGCACTTCCCTGTTTGAGTTCATATCTCTAGTTTGTTTATGGATGACCGGTAAATCTTTCGATTGAAAGTGCAGACTTATCAGACTTATGGGCGAGGCAGCTAATAGCACTTCCCTGTTAGAGTTCATATCTCTAGTTTGTTTATGGATGACCGGTAAATCTTTCGATTGAATGTGCATACTTATGAGCTAAGCAGTCTGAAAGCACTTACTTGGCAGAGTTCACATCTTTAGTTTGTTTATGGATGAAACGTGGCTCTCTGATCTGCAGAACTCCGAAGCCATTATCGCTACTAATCTCTACTCCCACTGATCATCTATTTCGGGGCAGTAGTCGCTGTTACCGGCATCATGCTCGGTGGTGCGTATCTCTTGGGACTGAACTTTTAACTTCGGTCTGTCTAGCTGCTATATTGAGATGGCGACATTATTCACCAGCCGTCATTGCATTGCCAGTTTTGGTTCTGAAGTGATACGGAGATTACCCCACCAGGCGGATCTGATCATTATTTCAGGCACCGTTTTTCCAAAAAATGGCGCGATGGTCATGCGACTTTATTATCAACTGGTGAACCGTTTTGGGTCATATCCATGATTAACAGGCCATGCCCATAACCGCAAATAGGAGGTGTCAATATGCCGAATGCAATCGTCACTGGAGCAGCACCACTGCCTGAGAGTCACACAAACGGGAATATGTCACCCGAGGTTTTATCAAAATGGTGGCGGCGCGCCAGTGTCCTCACCATGGCACTCGGACTCTCGGTCCTCATTCTGTTGACGTTCAAGGTCTATCACGAAGCACCGCCCATTCCGGACAAGGTTACTAATACTGATGGGGGCGTTATCTTCACCGGCGAAGACATCCGCGATGGCCAGCAGGTATTTCTCAAATACGGTCTGATGGACAACGGGACGATCTGGGGCCATGGCGCTTTGCTCGGCCCCGATTTCTCGGCCGAGTACCTGCATACTTTAGCGCTTCATAACTCGACGAGCATCGCCCAGCAGCACTACGGTCGCCCGCTCGATAGTTTGACACCCGCCCAGCGCGCTATGGTCGAAGCGGAAGTGCGGACTGAGCTGAAGCAGAACCGCTACGATCCTCAAACTGGGGTGCTGGTCGTAGGACTCTCCTTTAATGACTGGTTTCGACACCAGACCAGCGTATGGAACAAGTACTTTTCCAATCCTGTGAGGAACGGCGGTCTCAGTGCCGGAACCATCAGTGATCCCGCTGAACTGGAGCAGCTCAGCGCATTTGTGGCATGGACTGCCTGGGCGTCGGTCACCAACCGGCCGGGCACACCGCATTCTTACACCAACAATTTCCCCTTCGATCCCGTGGCAGGCAACACGCCCACGGCGGACGCAGTACTGTGGAGCGCGTTGAGTCTTATCTTCCTGCTCGGTGGCACGGCAACGGTGCTTCTTGCTTTCGGCAAGTTCGACTATCTCGGCTGGAAGTCCAGACCAGGATATCTGCCCCTGAAACTGCTGAGTCTCCGTGTGACATCAGGTCAGCGTGCGACATTGAAATATTTTGCGCTTGTCGCGCTGCTATTTCTGGCCCAAAGTCTGGTCGGTGGCGCCGTTGCCCACTACCGCGCGGACCCGGGTACTTTTTATGGTTTCGATCTGGCAGCATGGCTACCCAGTAACCTGCTGCGTACCTGGCATTTACAACTTGCCATCTTCTGGATCGCCACCGCCTATGTCGCTGGTGCTCTTTTTCTCGCTTCAGCGCTCGGCGGAGGCGACCCCGATGGCCAGAAAAAAGGCATCAATACCCTGTTCTGGGCGTTGGTGATTGTCGTCGTCGGCAGCCTGCTGGGCGAATGGGCTGGCATGCGGCAGCTTCTGCCGAAGCTTTGGTTCTGGTTCGGCGACCAGGGATGGGAATACCTCGAACTTGGCCGCGCCTGGCAAATACTGCTCGCTGTTGGACTGCTGTTCTGGTTTGGTCTGCTGGTTCGCGCACTTGTCCCGGCATTGCGCGATCCCGAACGCCGCGAGATCGCAGTCCTGTTTTTATGCGCTGCGATCGCGATCCCGGTCTTTTATCTGCCAGCAATGTTCTTCGACAGTACGACCCATTTCTCGGTGGTTGACACTTGGCGATTCTGGATCATTCACCTTTGGGTTGAGGGATTTTTTGAGTTTTTCGTAACCGTCATGGTGGCAATTATCTTCCTCCAGATCGGCGTCGTCACTCGACTTACGGCTACACGCGTCATTTACCTTGATGCTATTCTCTATTTCGCCGGCGGGTTTATCGGTACCGGACATCACTGGTATTGGACCGGCCAGACAAGCTTCAACATGGCCTTGAGTGCGCTGTTCTCGGCACTGGAAGTCGTACCGCTCACGCTTATCACGCTCGATGCTTGGGATTTTGTCAGGCTGTCCCAACTAGGAACGCCACGACCAGGATCTGACACCACTCGTGAGCGGGTGGAGGTACCGCATAAATGGACCTTCTATTTTCTCATGGCGGTCGGTTTTTGGAACTTCGTCGGAGCCGGGATTTTCGGTTTCCTTATCAACCTGCCGATCGTCAGTTACTTCGAGACCGGCACGCTGCTGACAATCAATCACGGCCATGCGGCAATGATGGGTGTATTCGGCATGTTGGGGATAGGCTTGGTCGTTTTTGTCATTCGACAGACAGTCAACGAGACGGTTTGGAGGGACCTTGAAAAATATGTGCGGGTTGGTTTTTTGGGACTCAATGGTGGACTGCTGCTGATGGTGGTCATGAGTCTGTTTCCCGCTGGACTCCTCCAACTTGTCGATGTGCTGGAGAACGGTTATTGGCACGCCAGAAGTGTCGCTTACACCGGGGGTGATCTCGCGCGTCTGTTGGAGTGGTGCCGCCTCCCTGGCGACCTGGTATTCATCATCTTCGGTGTCGTACCCATCGCTATTGCTGCGGTGCGCGCCACTCTCAGGGCATAGCTATCTACACAAATGAGTGTTCAAAAAGATGCTTAACCTCGCTATGCTACTGAATTCAGTTCTAACCAAGCCCAATGACTATCAACAAAAAAGAAACAATCTATTAATTTACAGCCACATTGTAACCTTCAAAGAGCATGTGTATAGTATACAAATACTGAACAACAAACCCAACAGTTAGTAAAGTCTAAATAAATATTCCAAGGCTGCAGCATAGCATCTTTCAATAAAGATGTTCTTATCTGCCCGATGTTTATTCTTGAAATCTGGGAATTTATTTCCTGAAAGTTTGTTATTTCAACCGTATTATTGGCAAGCGCTGCTATTTTCAGCAATATTGCCATGAGATCAGAGCTTAACAACTGATCTCCAAGAGTTTCATATACCTCCTCGTAGTGTGAAAATTCAGATCCTCCAGTGTCTGTATTCTTTAACCTCCCTTTGCCTTTGGCACTGGGAGGTTTTTTTTGCCTTCAGGATAATCCCCCCAGCCAATTCTGAATCTTGCCAGCAGCCTGCTTCGCTAAATCCGTAAACCCGCTTACTGCACCAGCCGCATCGGGCGTTTTAGCGACTTGTTCCAATCGAAATTCTTGCTCAGCGATCTTCTGCTTATTATCACCGGAATAAACATCCACAGAGAAACGCAATACCACACGAGCCCGATCAGATGCATCAAATTGTTGTTCAAATTCCAGTAGCTGGATATTCAAGGAGTAATTTAAAGCCTTCAGATGGGAAACCAGCATTTGCTCAAACAATTCCGGCGGTGGAGCAACCCACATATCCAAACCATAAAACCTTACAAGGGTTGGCGCCACATAAAGCAGACGATAACGAATACGATTGTCCCATAACCATGTCGGTGCACCTACGGTCACAGCTCCCTGAGGGCTTGCAGCATGCATGCCTTCCCTGGCAAAAATCATAGGATTTATTCCCGGGTTGCCCTCATGTGTCGAAGCAGTATCAGGTAAGCCAAAATCATGTAAGGCAGGCTGCTTGGCTGCGGTAGTGCAACCGGCGCTAAAAAAAACAAAAACCAGCGATACCAAACAGATTAATAAATATCTCATTTTGGCTCCTTATAGCCTGGCTCGCCAGGGCCGGCATCTTCATTGCTTGGTCCCAGCAGTAATGCTTGGGGATTATTTTCCAGCATCGTGGCGACTCTTTTAACCTGTTGTGTTGTCGAATGTAAATCAGTCAGCAGCTTGTTAATCTTCGGTAATGTTGTCTGCGCCAAAACATCACCAGTGGTTTTCCCGCTATCAACAAGACTACCTGCTTTTACGCTGAGATTTTGTACTTCACTGGTTAAGCCCTGTAAATCATTAGTCAATGCATCGATATGGGCTAACGTTTTTCGTGCATCTGCGCTCAATTCAGGCACCTCAACCAACGCTTTATCCACGCTCTTTTGCAAATCGGAAAGCTTATCGGTTAATGTATTAAGGTTGCGCAATATCCCGCCAATATTTTCTTCATTTTCATCATTTAATAGCGAGCCAAGCCGCTGCATTAAATGATCGGCTTTATGCAGAAGATCTTCTCCTGACTGCATCAGCTTATCGGTTATCGATGGCACCAAGGGAATACGAGTCATGGGATTATCCCCGGGTGGCAACACTTGGAAAATATTGCCGGGGGAATCTTCCAGTTGAATCTGGGTTAGGCCTGTTACACCCTTTAATCGTAAGGTCGCATAGACGCCTTTGGTGAGCACAATCTCTTTATCAACTTCAATCGGGACAAGAATGATACCTGAGTCATTCGGGTCAAACAGAATATTGAGTACCTTCCCTACAGCGATACCCCGATAAAAGACTGTTGACTCAGGATTAAGGCCGGAAACCGAAGCCCGGGTTGAAACAACATAAACATTGCGTTCCCGTTCAAAATTGCCTATCCAGTAAACAATCGCCGTCAACGCCATCACTAAAACAATCAAAAACAAACCGGTAATCAGTGCATGATTTTGTCTACCCATGACTAACCTCTTGAGCCGCGTCCGCTCCCTGCGGGCTTGCGGCATACACACCATCCTTGGCGATATATTCAAATACCCGTCGGGCGCGGTTATTGTGGAAAAAACTTTCAACAAAAGGATGCTTGCAACTTAAAACCGACTCCAGTGTTCCAAAAGCAACTAATTGATTATCTGCCAGCACGGCAACCTTGGTACACAAATCTCTCAGGATATCCAAATCATGGGTAACCATGACTGCTGTGAAGTTAAGATCCCGGTGGAGTTCAGCTAGCAGGCTGACCAAATCTTCACTTAAAATAGGGTCCAGACCTGATGTCGGCTCATCGAGCAGCAAAAGAGCCGGATCCAGGGCCATCGTGCGGGCGAGCGCTAC
>JBAZTN010000138.1:0-358 GCA_041661895.1 Methylobacter sp.
ACGTCGCCTTGTTGTTCGATTTCCGTCATTAAGGCCAGCATCCGCTGTTGAGCTATCTCGGGTTGTTCGGGAATTGACTTGCCGAAATAGGCCAGGCCGCGGTTGGCGGTAGCTATCGCCTTGTTAAAATTGCCGAACGAAGACAATGACGTGGTCTGTTCCGCCAGGGCTTCGGCTTTGTCCAGATCGCTGACGGCGTGTTCGATCAGATAATTGATCAGCACTTCCGATCTTTCGTAACGGCCGCACATCAGCTCAGTCTTGGCCAGACGCTGGTAAATGCGAAAAGTCAGATCGTAAGCCTGTTGCCAGCAATCGTCCGGCAGATAGTCATGGGCTTTCTGGAAAAAATCGTTGG
>JBAZTN010000138.1:368-8166 GCA_041661895.1 Methylobacter sp.
ATGTCCGCCGGGCGGCCCAGATTGAGGTGGGCGGCAATGGTGAACAAGTTGTCAAAGGTTTCAAGATTAGTTCCTGCCGGTACCGTCTGCAGCAGACGGTTGCCGATACGCCAGTGGATAGCGGGCTTGGCCTGGGGGTCGACCTGCCGCAGCACCGCTTCCTGAACCCGGTCGTGAACGAACTGCAGATCGGATTTGTTTTCCAGCAGCATGCCCAGATTCAATACAGGCTTCAAATCTTCAAACAGCTGTTCGATGCGAATATCCAGCACCAGCGCCACATCTTCGGCGCTGAACCGGTTGCCCATGCAGGCGCAGTGGTCGAGGATATGCAAGGTTTGGGAGGGCAACTTGCCCACTTTGGAGCTGAACAATTCCACCACCGAGGTCGGCATCTGCGTGTCGCGAATCCGCTTGATGTCCCAGTGCCAGTGTTGTTCGGAGTCGGTATTCAGCAAATCCTCGTTATACAGCCAGGCCAAACTTTCGCTGACAAACAGCGGGTTGCCTTCGGTGAGGTGGGCGATAAATTCCGCCAGATTGGCCGTGGTTTCCAGTGAGGAATTGAGGATGTAGGCCACCATCTCGTGGCAGTCGGCGTCGGTTAGTGCCTCCACGCGAATTTCCGCGAACGGGTCATTGTTTTCCTGAATCTTGCGGATCAGCTTGCTGAGCGGATGACTACTGTCGACTTCGTTGTGCCGATAGGCGCCCATGAAAAACAAAAAGGGATGCTCTTGATGGTTGTCGAACAGGTTTTGTAGAAAATCGAAGGTTGCGCTGTCGCACCATTGCAGGTCGTCGATAAACAGCACCAGCGGATTGTCCTCGCTGGCCAGACAGGCCAAAAATCGGCCGAACAGATTGTTGAAACGATTGCGGGCTTCCACCGGGGGTAGATGTGGCACTTCCGGTTGATGACCGATGATGAATTCCAGTTCCGGCAACACATCGATGATGACACTGCCGTTGTTTTCCACGACGTCAAGTATCTTGGCCCGCCATTGTTGAACCTGACTATCACTTTCGGTTAAAAAGATGCGGATCAGATTGCGTAAGGCCTGAATCAACGAGCTGTAGGGAATGTTTTTCTGGTATTGGTCGAATTTGCCGGAGGTGAAGTAACCGCGATTTTTGACCAGCGGTTTTTGCAGTTCCTGAATCAGCCGGGTTTTGCCGATGCCGGACAGGCCGGAAATAAATACTGAGCGAAATTTGCCGCTGATGACTTCGTTGTATTGCTGTTTTATCAGTTGGCTTTCGGCCTGACGACCCACCATTTTAGAAATAAAGATGACCCGGCGGCTACGATCGTGCTGTCCAACTGCGAATGCCGATACGCTGCCGGTGGCGGTGTATTCTTGCTTGCAGCGGATCAAGTCGGCCAGCAAACCCGAGGCGCTCTGGTAACGTTTCTCCGGCTGCTTGATGGTGAGTTTGGCAATAATATTAGCCAAGACTTGAGGGATTTGCGATTTAAGTTGATTGACCTTAGGCGTTTCCTCAGCCAGATGCGAGTGGATCAGCTCCAGCGGATCGCTGGAAAAAAACGGCGGCTGGCCGGTAAGTAGCTCATAAAATACTATCCCTAATGAGTACAAATCAGTGGAAAAATCTACCCTATAGTTGATGCGGCCGGTCTGTTCCGGTGAGGTGTAGGCCAGGGTATGGCGTACAAATTCCGGGTCGTAGATAAAATGGCTGACATCACGAATATCGAGAGGGGTGATGAAATCGGTCAGTCGCAGGGTTAGCGTCCCCGGTTGTATCAGAATGTTGTGGGGCTTGATGCCGCCGTGGGTAATGCCGGCATCGTGTACCGCTTGCAGCGTATCGGTCAGTGTACAGGCCAGCGTAAAAAAATTGTTGAGATCGAGTTTATCTTGCTGTCTCGCCCAACAGTTCAGCGGTTGTCCGGCGAACCAGGGCTGAACGATAAACTGCTGGTCGCCGTATGACTCCAGGGCGAGCGGTGTACAAACTCGCGGATCGTGCAGCACTTTTAGGCGTTCAATTTTCTGGCGCAGATGTCGGGACTGATCGTCCCAGCTTGACAGTTGCTTCAGTAGTTTGATGATCAATGGTTGGTCGGGGACATGTTTATGGTAGCCCTTGAATACCAAGGCCTGCAAGCTTTCTCCCAATTTTTCGGTAACGATGTAGTTGCCCAGCTTCGGCGCACCCTGCAGTTGATTTTTTTTTGTTGCTATATCAAACAATTGAGATATGCTCTCTAGAACGTAGGGTTATTCCGGGCATGGTAAAGTAATTTTCAGGCCAAAACCAGAGGTTTCGAGACGGTCAGGTCGTAATAGGGGAGAGTGTAGACAAACGACAGAAATGTTTCATGGGCTTTATAAGCGATTGCTATTGTGAGTCGCGCGTGTTGGCGCCGATTGAATTTTGAGCGCTGTTTTATACCCAATCTCTACCTGAAGCTCGCTACGCTTTGCGAAGTAGCCATCCTGTGTCCGCCGGATTCAAGTACGTCAATAATATCATTGCATTCAATGATATTTTCCTCATTCGTCAAAATAGAGTCAGCCAACTCTGTAATTGCGAGCCAATTCGACCGCTCACTGACAAAATTGAATGCTGCCAGAAATAGCTCAGTCATTTTTCTTTCCCTCATTTCATCACTGTCTATCAAGCACTTGAGATACTCGTTGACAATTTCCAAATCGGATGAGCCGCCATAATAATGTAGTGCATTGACATTCACCAGTTCCGGGCTAATCGGTTCGTTGTCACGCAGTGCGACATATCTAGCTTCGGCTAAAGGCCCAGCGAGTAGATTGATTATATCGGCTTCGAAGGCGTACTGGTAAGCATGCTTCTGAGCAGTTGAAAAATTATTTGTGGCCTCATCAAGCGATGAGGGTAGGGTATGAATTAAGCGACCGCCTTCTACTTTAGCGATATAGTGATCAGAAGGTTCGCCTAAAAAACCCGATAATTTAACATCATTATTCAACGGTTTAATAAAAATCTGAAAAAAAACCGGTGGCAGTCCCTTTTGTTGGTTGCCAAGATAAATAGCGGCTGCATGGCCTGCTTCATGGATAGCTATTTTCCTGCTTACTTCTTGATGGGCTAGCGTAGTTGTATTTTTTAAATTGTGGGTACGGTGCATAAAGTATCTAATTAAATAACGCATACGGACGAAACAGCCGCCTGCATTATCAAAGGAAAAGGTAAGTAACGAGTGATGTTTCAGAGCAAAATCGGGAATAAGAAAAGTCTTGCCGATTGACTAATCCCTGGCGCGATTTTGTTACTGTGGCTGAAGTCAATATCCTGAAGTTGCATCGTCATGCTGAATTCTTCAGTATTTGAACTTGCTTCATTCTTTAATTTTTTTAATGGTGGGTGACATAGCCTATTTTTGTTAAATTTTTGCAGTGTTATTACCTCATCGAACAACAACACACGGCAATTGTTTATTATAGAAGTGAAAGTAAAAATAAAAAATTAGTACAAATACTTAGTTAAGCACATCCCAAAATAAATATTTCTGGGTGTTCCGCTTGCCAACCTGATGGTTGGCTGTGTTCAAATAGTGCTCGTAGGCACCCCAATCATCGGTGTGAACGGACAATGTCAAAAGTTGAAGTAACGCTTTCAGTTGTTTAAAAACCTCATCTTTACGCTTGCAAAAAACAGTTGCAAGCAATCTGCTGGTGGCATGATCGATCTAGTGCTAAAAAGGCTCGTCTAACCAGACTTTTAGCACACGTTCTTGGCAAAATGTACAGCTGAACAAACGGCGTGATCTGCTGGAAATACTGGAAAACTCGGCACCGCTCATGCTCAACCATTGTCACCAGTCAACTGCGACCACCTAATCCAAGCGGGACTGAAGGAGATGCCAATCGAATACGCTCTTCTAGCTATGCGCGCACAGCGCTAGACCTCGAAAGAGTTCAGGCTTCGCTCCGACAGGAGTACGCAAGCAAAATCGGCTCTATCATCGACAGAATAGAGGGGCGACACTGGATGCAGTGCAAACCTTATTTCCAATAACACCTGCATTGGAGTCGCTTACGAAGCCAGTCGCTGGATAGAGCGAAGGTGAATGAGGCACACAGGGGAGGGTAGATGGGGCAGCTATTGATTGGGACAGGTTGTAAAGCGTGAATTGCCTAACGAGGCAATACAGCCGATCTCGTGAACTCAGCCCAAAGCGCTCAGTTAACCAACTGCCTCAAAGGGGACTCTATGTTATCACCCATCTCCTTGCGTATGAGTGAATAGTGAAAAATACTCAGTGATAACATAAAACTAAGTAGATGATTCTTTAGATGGGTGTCGTGCCTTACTGACTTTTTTATAAAGTCGTCAGTAAGGTCGATAATTCCTCAAAATTCAATGGCTTGAGCAAGTGGTAGTTGAATCCTGCCGATTTCGAAAACTCGCGGTCTTCAGTCTGCCCATAACCGGTTAAAGCGATCAGGATCGCATTCCGGGTTTCCGGCAATGCGCGCAGCCGTTTGGCGACCTCATAACCATCCAGATCGGGGAGACCAATATCGAGTAGCACAACTTGCGGATGGAATACTTGCGCCAGTTCAATCGCTTTTATGCCGCAATTGGCCATTTCGACCTCATGCCCTTCTGCTTGCAACAACATAGTCAGACTTTCCGCCGCATCGGTATAGTCATCCACAACCAAAATACGAAATTTGGAAATAGGCAACTCGGATTCGGGTAGCGCAGGTTTGGTAGCGGTTGAATCCATCGACAATGTTGGCAGTCGTACCGTAAATAAGCTGCCCTGCCCGATGCCGTCGCTCGCTGCGGTGATCGTGCCGCCATGTATTTCGACAAGCTGGCGCACCAGAGTCAGTCCAATGCCCAGTCCGCCCTGGGAATGGGCTAGGGAATGGTCAGCTTGAGTAAAGAGATCGAAGATATGAGGAAGAGTATCGGGGGCGATGCCAATGCCGGTATCCCTGATCTCGATGACGGCATTGGAGCCTTCCTCCATCGTGCTCAACGTGATTTTACCGCCCTCACTGGTATACTTGGCCGCGTTGTTCAGCAGATTAGACAGCGCTTGCGCCAACCGGACACGATCGCCTTCGATCCATTGCGGCGTTGTAGCCTTTGAAATGATCAAATCCTGGCTACGTGATTCGATCAGAGGGTAACTGGCTTCTACAGCATTATTAATAATGTCGACAAGCTCGAAACGCTCGGTTTTCAGTGTGATTTTTCCTTGCATGATGCGGGCTACATCCAGCAGATCATCGAGCAGACGCGCCAGATGAGTCACTTGACGGTCGATCACATTACGACTCCATGTCAGTGTTGGATCACTCGCTTCCTTCATTTTTAGCAACTGCACGGCATTGCGGATGGGCGCCAGCGGATTGCGGAGCTCGTGGGCCAGCATTGCCAGAAATTCGTCTTTACGGCGGTCCGCCAGCTGTAGCGCTTCCTCGGCGCGTTTGCGATCGGTAATGTCAGATGCCACGCCCAGCAGTTTGTTGCAACTAGCGTCATCGTCAAGCAGCGGAATCTTAACTGCGCTGTACCAGTGCACGGAGCCGTCGGCATGTGTCAATTTATCTTCCAGGATGCGTTTGGGCTTGCGGTTGTTTATTACATCGAGGTCATCTTGATAGAAGTGCGTAACTTCGTCATCGTTGGGATTGAGATTCTCGTCGGTCAACCCGACCAAACTTTCAGGTCTTGTTCCGTAGGCCTGGGCCACAGCCTCATTACCTAATAGATATCGCCCCTCCCGGTCTTTGACAAAAATCATACTGGGTGCCGCATCGATGACTTGCCTGAGGAAGGCTCGTTCATGGTGCAATGCTTCCTGGCTGATTTTGATATCGGTAATATCTTCAGTGGTTCCGAAAGCGCCGCGTACCGATCCGTTCTCGTCAAATTCGAGCTCAGCCAGTTCGCGCACCCATTTGACTTTCTGGCCCACTATAAGCCGGTGTTCAATATCGTAGGGCTTGCCGGTAAGAGCGTCTTTCCATGCCGCATCGACAAAAAGCCTGTCCTCCGGGTGGACACAATCAAGAAATGATTGGTACCTTAAAAGCGTGCCTTTGGGTATGCCAAAAATTTGAAAATTTTCATCAGACCACTCCAGTCTATTATTGCAGACGTCCATACGCCAGTTGCCGATATGAGCGACTGCCTGGGCATGGTTCAGATCCATCTGGCTCTCACGCAAAGCCTCTTCGGCTTGCTTGCGCTTGGTGATGTTTGTGCTTAATGTGCCCAAGCCGATTATTTTGTCGTTTAAGTCCTTCAGGGTGAAAACGTTATGGATCACCCACAGTGCTTTCCCTGTTTTGAAATGCCGGAAGCGGATTTCGACCTCACCTCGGCCGTTCTGAAATACCGCAGGATAGAACTCTTCCATAATAAATGCCTGATCTTCCGGAAAAAAGAATTCTTTGACTGGTGTTTTAAGACCCTGTTCGAGGCTATCCAAACCTAAGAAGCTCAGTCCGGCATCGTTGATAAAAATAGGCACGCCTTTTGTATCACACATGCCGATAAACTCAGTGCTGCTTTTAGCGAGTGAGATATATAAATTCCGCTCTGCTTGTGTTCGATTGCGTTTAGCAATTTCTTGCTTGAGCTGTTCCTCTCGTTCCATGACCGTCTGTAGCGCCCGTTTTTCTTGATTGTGCAAGAGCGTAATGATTAGGCTGAATATTGCTCCTACACTAACCAAAATTATAATGCGTAGTATTTCGCTAGAGCTGGCGATATAAAACGAGTCGTAAGGCTCAATTAAAAAATAAGCGCTTGCCGCCGCACTCAACATCGTAGTGAAAAACCCGGCTCTTAATCCCCCGTACCAGGCGGCAAAAGCGATCACGCTTAAAAAGAGCAGTAGCGGTGGTGAGCTTCCGAAAACAAATTGGAGATTTTTTAAAACAAACAAAATAGCCGCAGTCGCCAGTGTTGAGGCTATATAGACGTTGACGAAAAAATATTTAATTTGGATCATATTTATCTGTAGCAATCTATATTGACGTTCATGTTTTAGTCCAATGAATAAGGATATCTAAAATAAAGTAGACCAAGTTTTCATTATAAGTGTCGTCAATAATTTGTATCTTTTCATAATGAAAACCATTTACAAGCTAATAGAGATAGACGTATTGTCAGGTTTTCCTTGTATAAAAAGGGCCTGTAAAACACTCGATGATAACCCAGAATAATTTTTGTGATCTCCATTTTTTATAGAATTTACAGGCAGATAATTTTTTAAATCATGGTTCGGAAATAAATATCCGTCTGCTTGAATTGTATACAGATGAAATACGTGCTTTGCTATATCTAAACCAATGATGCTGGGTTTCATTATTAACTCTTCTTGTATCCCGTTGAATAGCGGTGAATTATGACACCGTGGGAGTGAGAGGAGTCCATTTCATCATGCTCGACCCTTAAGAGACTGTCGAATTTGTTTTTAAAAAGTGATTTGAAGCTTAATGATACAAAAATCTTTGTTTTTAACTGTCGCCTTACAACAAATCAACTTCATTAGCAAGTATGAATCTTATAAAAGAGCAAATATTCATATTCTTCAGTATCTTATTGAAAATATTAATGGCAATTTTGAAATCGTTATTTTAACTGCTGACCACTGTTGATAAAGAATTCGGGAGAGACTGTGGACAAACCGTTCGATTGGCTAATTGTTTAGTCCCACAATCAAGTGATCTGGGGCAGTCGAAAAAATGTCCGGTTTTTGTAGAAACCATTGCCGGATAGCCTCAAAAGGCGGTATGCGTCCGATGGCACGTAGCTTGAGATTAAA
>JBAZTN010000139.1:0-8076 GCA_041661895.1 Methylobacter sp.
GGGCGATGCTTTTTGCTACATCGGCCAGAGTCTGCGGCTTGACGGCCAGTACGATGACATCAGCTTCATTAACGACGGCATCATTACTTGCCGAGGTGTGAATGTTAAGTTCTGCCGCCAGAGTTTTCAGCGTGTCCGGATTAATATCCGACACCCAAATTTGTTGGGGAGGATGGCCGCTGGCAATCAATCCACTGATCAGGCTTGACGCCATGTTGCCACCGCCGATAAAACCTATCTTATTTGTTTTCATTTTTTACAATGTGTTGGTTGTTTTGAAAGTATTTTACCCTATATGGTGGCAGAGCAATAAATCACAAGTCTTTTAAGGTAACAAGCTGTGCTAAAGTAATCGTCTAAAAAGATGAAACGAGCCTATGATTGAAACGATCTACATTGAAGAAAACATCCTGCAACACCCGCGCGTTATCGACATCGTTGCCCGTTTTCCGCAAGCCAGAGTAATCACCTGCGGCCGCTATGGCGAAGTTTTTAATCCCAAGGCGCAGAATTTTCGCCTGCAAAAACAACAGCCCGCCTTGATACTGGCGGAAAAATATAAAAACTTTGCCCTGCCTGCGCCTACAGGTTACGGCATCGGCGCAAAAAGGAATTATTATTTTTCACACATGCTCAACTGTTTGTACGATTGCCGGTACTGTTTTTTACAGGGCATGTACCAGTCGGCCAATTATGTGCTGTTTGTCAATTACGAAGATTTTCAGGATGACATAAGGCAGCTGTGTGCCGAGTCGCCGGCTGAAGACCTGCATTTTTTCTCCGGCTATGATTGCGACAGCTTGGCTTTGGAGCCGGTAACCGGATTTGCCGAACAGTTTTTGCCGTTTTTTGCCGAGATACCCAATGCCTGGCTGGAGTTAAGAACCAAGAGCACCCAGGTCAGAAGTCTGTTAAATCGTGAACCGCTGCCCCGCTGCATAGTGGCGTTTAGCTTGTCCCCGGATGAAATAGCTAAAAAAGTCGAGGATAAAGCGCCGTCGGTAGAGCGTCGTCTTGATGCGCTGTGCAAATTGCAGGAGCAGGGCTGGCAGATCGGGCTGCGTTTTGATCCGTTGATATATCAGGCAGGCTACCAGCAGCAGTACCGGCAATTGTTCGAGCAGGTTTTTTCCAGAATCAAATTAAATCAGCTGCATTCGGTCAGTTTGGGCGTGTTCAGATTACCGGAGAACTTTTTTAAAAAAGTTCATAAGCTTTACCCGGAAGAAAAACTTTTTGCTAGTCCCTTGGTCAGTCAGCAAGGGATGATGTCTTACAAGCAAGAACTGGAGCAGGAAATGATGCAATATTGCAGCGAACTATTATTAGGCTACATTCCAGAAGCCAAATTTTTCCCATGCACGCTATAAAGCGCAACGTTCTGGTGACCGGCGCCAGCTCAGGCATAGGCCGCGCCATCGCCGGAAACCTGTTGCAGCAAGGCCATCATGTGATTGGCATATCCCGGGATGGTGGCAAGTTTATCCGGAACATGGATAACTTCAGTCCCGTGCAGCTGGATTTAAGCCAGTTAAATGACCTGCCGCAAAAATTACGCGAACTGGGGCACGCTTTCCCGGAAATAGATGCCGTGGTTTTTTGTGCAGGGATGGGGCAGTTCGGCTCGGTGGAGGAGTTTTCCTATGACCAGATTGAAGGCCTGATGACGATAAACTTTACCAGCCAGGCTTTCCTGACCCGCGCCTTGCTGCCCGCGTTAAAGCGCAAAGCGCGCAGCGATTTGATTTTTATCGGTTCCGAAGCGGCTTTGAAAGGCAGCCGCAAAGGAGCGGTTTATTGCGCCAGCAAGTTTGCCGTTCGGGGCTTTACCCAAGCGCTGCGCGAAGAGTGCGGCAAAAGTAATGTACGGGTTTGCCTGATCAATCCCGGCATGGTCAAAACAGCATTTTTTGAACAACTGTCTTTTGAGCCGGGCGATGATGAAAGCAACTTTATTGAGCCGGAGGATGTCGCCGAGGCGGTGTCCTACGTGCTTAATTCACGGGCACAGATTGTAGTCGATGAAATCAATCTGAGCCCTTTGAATAAGGTCGTGAAGTTTAAAAAGTCATGATTAAAAAAATGGATGATTTTGAGGCAACAATATGATTACACGACTGATTGTTTATTTTGCTTACTTCCTGAAAGCATCCAGGCCTTACCAAGGTGCCAAGCTGTTTTTCTATAATCTGTTGGAGAATCCAAACAGTCAGCTTAAATCATATTTCGATGTTTTTATGATTTGCCTGGTGATGCTCAGCGTTTTTCTGCTGATTTACGAAGTGGATCATAAATTAGGCGAAAGCGGAGCGCTATTCGAGCACTGTGTAATCAGTCTATTCATCGTTGAATACCTGTTGCGGGGATGGCTGTACAGCGACAATCATAAAATCATTCTTGAGCAATATGAAAAGGCCGAATATTTAAATATCCCTTTTAGGTTGGGCAAGGTTGTCAGAACCATGCTTGCCAAGAAAATCGAGTATGTTTTCACTCCCCTGGCCTTGATTGATTTGCTCGCTATTTTGCCCACTTACAGGCCGTTGCGGGTCATGCGGATGTTTCTTATTTTCCGGCTGTTTAAGCTGTTCCGTTATTTCAATAGCATTAAGCTATTTGCCAGTGTCCTGGCCAGTAAGCGTTTCGAGCTCATTACGCTGGGAATTTTTCTTGGCTTTCTGGTATTCATCGGCAGTACCGGTATTTACTTATTTGAAAATCCCGCTAATGGCGGGCAGGTTAAAAACCTGTTCGATGGTTTTTACTGGGCGATAGTGACTGTTGCAACCGTTGGGTATGGGGATATATCACCTCAGACAACCGGCGGACGAATAGTTGCGATGGCGTTGATTTTGGTTGGTCTGGGCGTCTTATCTTTTTTTATTTCCATCATCGTTGCGGCATTTAATGAGGAGATTGAACAGTTACGTGAAAACAGTACCTATGCCGAACTGAACCGGTTTGACAGTTTTATTATCATTTGCGGATTTGGTCGGGTAGGCCAGCATATCGCCAGACAACTGGAAAAAGACCGGCTGCATTTTGTTATCATTGATCCCAGAGAATCTTACATCTTGAAAGCAAAGCGGCTGGGCTATCTGGTTATTCATGCGGATGCCAGCAAAATTGGTGTGATACAGGATGCGGGTATTAATAATGGTGCAACGGCTGTTATTTGTACGACGGGCGATGATGTTATTAATGTTTATATCACGCTGACCAGTCGCCATTTAAATCCTGATATCCGGATTATTTCCCGCGCGAACAATCAGAATAATGTAAAAAAACTCTATCAAGCGGGAGCCAGCAATGTTATTCAGCCGTTTGAAATAGCCGGCATGATGGTCGCCGAATATATCGGTCAGCCAGTAGCTTTCGAAGCTATTTTGGGCATCATCCGTGAAGAAAATCACATCATCATGGGAACATTATGCGTGTATCCCGGTTCATTTATCGAGGGTATGAGCGTAGCCGGGATTGACTTTGAACAAAGGAAATTAATGTTGATAGGTATTGTCAGTGCAAATCCGGAGCATCAAAAGCATAAGAACAGTTATCCGATAAAAAATCAGCATTTTTATTTTAATCCAGTGTCATACTTTGAATTGCGGGATGGTGATCTGTTGGTCGTTATAGGCAGGGAGTACGCTATTGATTATTTTCGTGACCAGGTTGAGAAAAGCCGGTTAAAAAGCGGGGGCAAACGATGAAACGCATTGCCGTATTCGGTTACAGTATTATGTCTCTGGAAGCGATGACTCGATTGAATCCGAAGCAGTACAGCATTGTTTTTATCGCAAAAGATGATGCCGAAGCCGCTCTGGTTGCAGAAAAAGGTTTTGACACCAAGGTCATTGATTTTCGCAATGATGATGAACTCAGAGCCATTGGCATTGGCACTGATGTCGATACCCTGTTTTGTTTTTATCCGAGAGATTCTGACAATGTATTTTTAACTATTTCGGCGCGGGCGATTGATAAAAAAATTACCATCGTCGCCATTGTTGACGATCCGGAATCGGCTGAAAAATTACGGGCCGCAGGCGCTAATAA
Source organism: Methylobacter sp. (assembly GCA_041661895.1). GTDB lineage: Bacteria > Pseudomonadota > Gammaproteobacteria > Methylococcales > Methylomonadaceae > Methylobacter_A. The sequence goes on from JBAZTN010000139.1 coordinate 4,054, forward strand.
AATCATCGATCCATATGAGATTTGCGGCAGAAAAACGCACGAAATGTTAACCAAACCGGATATTACTAATATTCTGGATGATACTGTTTTTGGCCGGTACGATTTAAATATGGCGCAAATAGAAGTCCTTGAAGGTTCGTGTTTGGAAAACACTAAAATCAGTGACTTAAAGTTGAGTGAAAAGCATAATTTGATATTCATCGGTGTTGTAGATAGAGAATTGGGTGATCAATTGCATTTTGCGATCGGAGAGAAAGAGCACTGCCTGGATGCGGGGGATGTTCTGGTGGTGATGGGGCCTGCAAGGGAAATAAAAGCGTTTAAAAAAGAGGTCGAGCAATGCTGAGATTGGTGAATTCAAAGCAGACAAAGAGGGTTAATGTTTAAAAATCCTTTTATTAAACAGCTGTTCGGCAGTTTTCTGGACTTGGCGCCTATTCTTGCGGTTGTTCTGGTGTTTCAGGTTTTGATTATTCGGCAACCTATCCCCGATGTTGGCAATTTAATCGCCGGCACTCTGTTTGTCATTTTTGGGCTTACTCTGTTTATTCAGGGGCTTGAACAAAGCCTGTTCCCGATTGGCGAGTCGATGGCTTATGCGTTTGCCCGTAAAGGCAGTTTGTTCTGGCTGCTGGCCTTTGCCTTTTGTCTGGGGTTTGGCGCTGCGGTCGCTGAACCGGCGCTGATTGCGGTTGCCGAAAAAGCCGCAGACATTGCCAGTAATGGTAATCTGATAGAACAAACTGATGCGGCAAAGGCCAGTTATGCACTGGGGTTACGCATTACCGTCGCGTTGTCTATCGGTCTTGCTATCCTGGTCGGCGTATTGAGGATTATCCGGGGCTGGCCGGTGTATTACCCGGTTATCTTCGCTTATGTTTGTATTGCCATCATGACTCCATTCGCACCTGCCGAGATCATTGGCATAGCCTATGATTCCGGCGGCATATCTACGTCCAGCATTACCGTTCCGCTGGTGACCGCACTGGGTGTCGGCTTGGCTACCTCAATCAAAGGCCGTAACCCTATGACCGATGGTTTTGGTCTTGTTGTCTTTGCGGCATTGATGCCGACGATATTTGTGATGGCTTACGGGATGGCAATATGATCGACTGGTTAATGCATTTTGCGCTGAAGCTGTTGGAAACCTGTCGCGATATTTTACCGATTGTTGTCACTATCGTTGGATTTCAGCTGCTGGTAATTCGAAAACCCTTGCCCCACCCAAGAAAAACCATCATCGGCTTCTTCTATGTTTTGCTGGGTATTGTTTTCTTTCTGGAAGGGCTGGATTTGGCATTGTTTCCACTTGGAAGTTTAATGGCGACACAGTTGACCACTCCTGAATTTCTTGGGGTTCCTCTTGAGCAGGCCATCTCCTGGCAATCCTATTCCTGGGTCTATATTTTTGCTGCCAGCATTGGATTTGCAACTGCGTTGGCTGAGCCTTCACTGCTTGCTGTTGCCCTTAAAGCTGAACAAATTTCAGGCGGCACGATCCGTGCATGGGGATTAAGAATTTCTGTCGCCATCGGCGTGGGGTTCGGTTTAGCCCTTGGTACCTTTCGGATTGTCATGGGTTCGGAACTCTATTTATATATCATCGGGGGCTATATCATCGTTTTGATACAAACCCGGTTCGCCCCTAAAATGATTATTGGTCTGGCCTACGATTCGGGCGGGGTAACGACATCGATGGTTACCGTGCCGCTGGTTACCGCATTGGGTTTGGGACTGGCCTCTGCCGTTCCCGGCCGTAACCCGCTATTGGATGGCTTTGGCTTGATCGCCTTTGCCTGCTTATTTCCCATTATTGCTGTCTTGGCTTATGCGCAAATCGCACAGTGGCGCAATAAAGACAGTCTTTCATCCAAACCCTGAGGAAAACCATGCATTTCAAATTAATTATCGCATTTGTCGAAGATGACAAAACTGACCTGGTGCTAGAGACCGCGCGCAAAAACGGCGCCAAAGGCGCAACCGTCGTCAATAATGCGCGCGGCGAGGGCATGAAGCAATCGAAAACTTTTTTTGGCCTGACCCTGGAAACTCAGCGTGATGTGCTGATGATGCTGGTCGAAGAGCATCTCAGTCGGCACATTCTTGAAGCCATCGCCAAGGTCGCGCAATTCGACGTCAAACCCGGCACCGGCATTGCCATTCAGATCGATGTCGAAGACGCCGTTGGCGTCATGCATCAGGTTGAACAATTAACCCATGAACTTGAGGACCAAATATGATTGAGCCACGTATTGTAATTCGTGTCAGAGATGTTATGAAAACCGACTTTGGCACCATCGACGGTATTGCTACCATAGAAGACGCCCTGAAAAAGATGAAATCGCTTAAAACGTCGGTGCTTGTCGTTAATAAACGCCATGATGATGACGAATACGGAATGATTAATTCCGGCGACATTGCCCGCCATGTGCTGGCGAAAGATCGGGCACCGAATCGGGTTAACGTCTATGAAATCATGAGTAAGCCGGTGATTTCTGTTCATCCTGATATGGACATCCGTTATTGTTCGCGGCTGTTTGCCGACTATAATCTGGTCAGGGCGCCAGTCATTGAAAATAATAAGCTTATCGGCATCGTCAGCCCGAATGCACTGGTTCTGGAGGGAATGTACAATTCGTTGTAAATAAATAGGCGATGCAATGCGCTCCTGCGAGGCAGACAACTCCCGCTCCGATGCTGGGAGCGATAAATAATCCTTTTAAAAAAGGCAGATGATTATGTTGAAATTGTTAAGATTTAATTCCAGGATCTGGTTCTTTCTGGGCTTCCTGGGGTGTGTTTTTTTGCTGTCGATGGGCGCTTATTTTCAATTTGTTGATGGCCTTGACCCTTGCCCCTTGTGCATTTCCCAGCGAATTGCCATTTTACTCACTGGCCTGGTTTTTTTAAGCGCCACCATCCACAATCCGGGGCAGGCCGGCGTTAAGGCTTATGCTATTGCTGGAGCGGTAACGGCTTTGTGCGGCGCGGCGATTTCAACCCGGCACGTCTGGATACAGCACTTGCCGGCGGATGAGGTGCCGGAATGCGGCCCCGGTCTGGAGTACGTGCTGCAAAACTTTCCTTTGTTTGAAACTGTTAAGTTAATGCTCAGCGGCACGGGTGATTGCGCCAAGGTAGACTGGACAATGTTGGGCTTCAGCATGCCCGCCTGGACCTTGCTGGCCTTTTTAATGCTGGCGACGCTAAGTCTTTTGCAAATCTGGAATCGTGAAACCCATCAGTCTTAAAGGAGATTAAATTTAATGGGAAAATTTTTATTGGTATTATTGCTTGCAACGGCTATTTCATCCGCACAAGCAGGGGAGGACTTAACCTCTTTGCAACGTGCGATTGCGGGAAAGCAACGGTCAGCAGATCATAAAGCCAGGGATAAATACCGGCATCCCCAGCAAACACTGGAATTTTTTGACGTTAAGGATACGATGACCGTCGTTGAAGTCTGGCCGGGCGAAGGCTGGTATACGGAAATTTTGGCGCCTTATTTAAAAGATAAAGGCAAATTGTATGCCGCGCATTTTTCAGTCGATGCCGACCAGCCTTATTTTAAAAAGAACATGCAGGCGTTTGTTAAAAAGATAAAAAGTCAGCCGAAGGTATACGGAAAAGTCGAGTTAACCGTGCTGCAACCGCCAAAATACTTGCAAATAGCGCCGGACGGATCGGCAGACCGGGTTTTAACGTTTCGTAACGTGCATAACTGGATGAAGAGCGATCAGGCCGCAGCCGTATTTAATGCTATGTACAAAGCGCTGAAGCCTGGCGGTATTTTAGGTGTCGTGGAACACAGAAGTACGGCCTTAAAGCAGCAGGATACAAAAGCCGAATCCGGCTATGTTAGCGAGGATTATGTGATTGCGCTGGCAAGAAATGCGGGATTTGAATTTCTGGGAAAATCTGAAATCAATGCCAATAAAAAGGATACCAAGGATTACCCGGAAGGTGTCTGGACTTTGCCGCCCGCTTTAAAGCTTAAAAATAAGGACAGAAAAAAATATATGG
>JBAZTN010000140.1:0-8049 GCA_041661895.1 Methylobacter sp.
ATATTGAGAGCACCTGTGGGGTGTATTCCCGGTTTGGACCATCGTCAAACGACAGGGCAATTTCTTTTTCTGAAGTATTCGCATAACAATAGGCTTGGGTGTGAAAGTTGGATTGAATGATTACTGAACCATAAATGATTAATGCCAGAAAAACTGCACCTGGCAATACCAGCCACCATAGACTGATTCCAAAAAACGTATGTAACAAACCAATAACGCTGATGGCGATAATGAAGCTGTTGCGGGTTGATTTAAATGTCATCTGATTTGTTTGCTTAATCTGGCAAGACGGTTGGTCAATGAACAGGCGGATACCTTTGTGGGCTTACCACGTAGTCCTGAGCCTGATAAGTTATACTTAGCTTGTGGTTACGCCATACACAGAGCCTTGTTCTTTTAACAGGGTATCAATGAATAACGAACATTCATTAATGCGTTCAATAAAGTCAGTTTGTAAACTTGGTTCGACGTGTGCCTGTTGCCCGGCTATTCGACGAATGTCTTCAATGGTTAACGAGTGGCCATTGGACGCTATGGTATTTTTGTTATTCATCATCTTGCGAAACACGCCAGAAATCGAAAAAATTGAACCATTGTAGCGGTTCTTTTAAACAGTAAGCCTGCAAGCGCTCCGCATAGCGCTGGATTATTTGCTGCATGGCTTGTTCGCGCGTTTTTCTGGGTAATTTTATGCTATCGCTGAAAGGGTCGAAATAAATGACATGCTTACCCTGCTGTTTTAAACAGAACACAGTATAAACCGGACATTTCAGCAAAGCGGCCAGGATGAACGGTCCTTGTGGGATCAACGCTTCGGCGCCCAGAAAGGTAACCTTGGTGGCACGTTGCCGGTTGCTCGTCAGCGTTCTGTCTGCAGCGATAATGACTAGTTCACCGCCGTCGATTTTATCCTTCAGTAACATGGACGTAGCAGCGGTAATTTCAGTGATTTGAATCAGATTTAACTGGCTGTTGTCACTAGTCTGCTTTAATAGCTGATTAAATTTTTGGGCATGTTTGTTATGGATTAACACATTAATACGTATCGTTTTGTCGAAATCAGCGAATACGCGGCAAACTTCAAGATTACCCAGATGCGAGCCCAGCAATACAACACCTTGACCTTTGCGGATTTCAGCTATTAATTCATTACGTCCATAATACTGTACATCAGTCCGCGAGAGCGCCCCAGACCAGGCGGCGAGTTTGTCAATAATGGCATTGGCAAAACTGAGAAAGTGCCTGTAGCTCCAGAAGAAACTGCCGCTCAGTTTTAATGATGGCGCAAAAACCGCCAGTCTATTCAGATAAGCCAGACTGGCCTGTCTGGCCTGCCGGTTAATGAGCCAGTAATAAATTACGACCGGGTATAAAAATAGTTGCAGAACCTTGCGGCCAAACAGCAGATAGATACGCAACAGTAGCCACATACCCCAGATCACGCCGCGCTCCTGTATTTGCGTCCAGTGCAGTGTTTTTTTCATCGCCAGTGTCTTAAGAGTAATTGCGGAATCCGTATCAACATACCAAAAAACAATCTGACATGAGTTTTTGAAATCATGACATTATCACGCCATAACCTGAAATGTGACACGCCATCGTAAGGGTAGTGTACGGCTGTCGGTATATTGATGGCCTCGACGCCCTGCCAGTACAGGCGCACGACTATATCAATATCATAATTCATGCGTTGGCCGATAGGTGTCGTGCTGATTAACTTGTCTACGGCAGCAAGCGGATAGAGTCGAAAACCGCACATGCCGTCGGCTATGGCTAAGGACAAGGTGTTTATCACTATACACAGAGTAGTTAAATAGCGCCCGTACAACCGGATTTTAGGGACGGATTCATCAAAAACAGGTTTACCTAAAATCATTACATCCGGGTTTAACCTGCCGGCTTCAAGAAAGCGCGGAATATCATCGATATTATGCTGTCCATCGGCGTCGATTTGTATTGCATGGGTGTATCCCAGCTGTATGGCGGTGTTGAAACCATCAATAACCGCCGCGCCTTTGCCACCATTTTCTGCCCGGTTTAGCAGGGTAAGCCAGCCTGGTTCCTGCCTGGCGAGGTCTTCCAGCACCTTTGAGCATGCAGCTGAACTGCCGTCATTAACTAGCAGGCAGGAAATGCTATACTTTTTTAATCTGGATATGACCTGAGGAATGGCGTGCTCATGATTATAAACAGGGATGATGATGCAGGTTTTCATGCGTGTTCTCGATATTTGGTTGCGTAAATGCGTTGCCCTGAACTGTAAGTCCCATCCCGGATTCTGAATGACAGTTAATCGGGGAAGTCGTCTTTTTCACTGAAAGCTTGTTTTGGGCATCCTGGTCCAAGCAAACGGCAAAAATCACGCGACTGCTAATGCCTGCAGTACTTCAACCGTCCTGAGTCTCTCGGCAACTGCTCCCGCGTTGCTCTCGATCGCTGTTCCAGACGCGATTCTACTTCTCCCTTCCATGAGTTCGTACCTCCTGCATTCCCCACAGGGATGTGGGGAATGCAGATTTTGCCTGGAGCAAAATATCTGTCCATACAGTCGTCGTTCGTCACCCGATAAGGGAGGGTTCAAATCATCCCAATGACTCGATGCGATTTTGTAAAGCCTGCATTTTCATTACGCCAACGTTTCGTTTCCATGACAAACAGCGGATGAAGTTTATCAGGCGATACGTTCCAGTCAAGCACGAGCTTAAGCTCATCGGCGTGCTGGTAATACCCAGTATGACAGGCAATCCTGGTCTTAGGATATCGTCCTTTCAGCAAGCATTTTCCAGAACCAGCGCATTAATAATTAATTGTTATAATTCATTTTCCATAATGTTTATAGACTTCTCTCTGATGAGTAAAATAATCCTGTAAAAACTGATTAAAGCGACGCACAGCAATTGATTTAGGCTTAACTGTTGTAAATTCATCCAGCGCAATATCATCGCCAACGTGCATGGTCAAATGAAATCGTCGGTCAGGAATTTGATACCATTGCTCAGCTTTTGTTAAGGTACTGGGGTAACAGGACAGCGTGACAGGCGTTACAATCGTATTGGCCTGTAAGGCTATTGTAGCGGCTCCCCGCTGAAAACTATACGGTTTACCCGGCACCGAGCGCGTTCCTTCCGGAAAAATAATCATGGTTCCGCCGGACTGCAACCACTCTACACACTCGGCTATCATTTTTTTAGGATCGCCGTTACTGATATAGCCGGCATTTAAAATAGGTCCGCGCATGAAAGGATTACGGCACAGGCTTTCTTTTACAATGCAGTTTGCCTGGTTAATCCGGCTGATTAAAAACAAAATATCTATCAAGGTTGGATGATTGGCAATTATCAATTGTCCCGGACGGTTAAGCTTCTCCATGCCTTTTATTTCGTAAGTCATGATGCCAAGCCTGTGCATCAGCCCGATAAACACATAAGAGCCGTAATGCACAACGCGCTGTCCCCGGCTTATTCGCTGCAAGCGATTGCCGGGTAAAACGGACAGCACCGGAAAAACCAGAAACCTCAATAACAAACCGATCAGACCGAAACTGAAAAAGCTGAAACCTGTAGCAAAAAGACGCCAGCCGTATGTTAACTTTCGGATTATTTTTTGTGCCATATCCGGCTATGCCTCTGATTTCCTAAACGCAACGATTACTCTTCAGCAAGAAGAAACCTTAAAAAGGCCAGTGATTGTAAAGGATTCTCGTCATCATCACGAGATTCAGCCTCTTTCAATGCAAAATAATTTTTCTATTGGAAAATACTGCAAGCAAGCATTGCACTTGGCAGGAAACCGTTGCTTGACAAGGTTGGAAAGAGCCTCGTATGATTCGTTTGGGGTTGGATTTCCTATCCTCTATCCTCTATCCTCACGAAATTGGCGCCTGAGCCCATTGAATTTCCTATCCATAATGGAGAACGACAATGATCTATGAACAAAGTGAAGAAGTACTCAAAGAACGATTTGCTGATAATCACAGTCTTGAATGCGCAGATACTCGGATAGTAAAACGAAGGAATCTAGCCCTGAGGACTTGCTCGGTGCTAGGCTTGGCTATCCTGGCGACCGGCCTGAGCGGGTGTATGATCGTCGATTCGCCGATTAAGGGCGTTCTGGGGACCGAGGTTATCTGGGGTGATATAGCGACTGGGGAAAAAGGTTCTCCCGCCCCTGGCGCGTTGAAGGAGGGCAAAGCCTGTGCGGAGTCCATTCTGGGTCTGCTGGCGCGCGGCGATGCAAGTGTTCGTGCGGCAAAGGAAAACGGCAAAATCACAGAGGTCACTTCAGTGGATCATTCGGCGAGAAATTTGTTAAATATCGTCGGCGAGTGGTGCACGATAGTGAGAGGCCACTAGGCGATCTACTGTCCGATCAAGAGCCGGGGTCACCCATTAGCCGGCTCTGTCGCATTAACCAAAAAATGCATGATTCGGATTGGCAAGTATATCAGTCCATCAAATTGGACGAATTTATCTGTAAATCAACGCTACCCGCTTTCCAGTCATCAGCACGGACTTTATCAGCTCTAGGGCATTGAATTAGTACTCAGTACTCTTGGGGCCTGGTAAGTTTTACATGGTGATTAATATTAAAGATGCCCCGTAACTTGCCGTATCCGTTCCTTGCCGTACATAAGCGGCTCTAAAAAATTGCGTTCCTAAGAAAATCCTTAGTCTATGTTCGTTACCGCACCGACTGTGTTCAGCTTTGCGGTTAGCATTACAAATGCATAATGGACCATCATTCCGCGCTCTAGATATGGCTAAATTAATTATCAGGAGACATTCATGAACAAAGATCAAGTAAATGGGCTGGATCGAAGAAGTCAAAAGTAAAGTCAAGTAAGCCGCTGGCGTACTACTTGACGACAAGGGTATGGAGACAGAAGGAAATGTCCAAAAGAACGTTGGCAAGGTTCAGGCGGGCTTTGGTGACCTTAAGGAAGATATCAAGGAGGAAATCAAGAAAGACAGCTAACGGGCGCGACCGCGCTGTGCAGAAGAATCCAGACAGACTGGCCTTGCTGCACGGCGGCAACGAGATACTTTCAAATACTTTTTCACAGGAGATGAACATGGAGCTCACAGGCTTACGGGCATGACCCTCGGCCGTACTTTATATGTTTATCTGTGGTTAACATCGCCGTCAATTGACGGCCTCTTACGGAGATGCACACATGCTTGAAACTTTAGCGATCCTCTTAATCATCCTCTGGATACTGGGTTTGGTATCCGCGTACACACTGGGCGGGTTTATTCATATTCTGTTGGTTATCGCGGTCATCGTGATCTTGATACGTGTCATTCAAGGCCGACGTGTACTATAGTGGTTAGCGGCTACGTCATAAAAGAACCGCACGAACCGATATTAAACTGATTTAAACCAGGCGCCTGTGACGGTTCTCAGGTATCAAAAAAAGCAGTCAACAGCTATCGCCTTGACGACCTTCGGCGGCTTCCAGTGCAGCCACCGTGTGGAATTACCGTTTGGGCACTTGACCTGACAGTATCCCTATGATGAAAGGACTTCATCATCCAGGCTATAGGTAAGGCCATATATAAAGTGTGGACTGAAGAAATGAGGTTTAGCGCAGTCGTCAAGGGGGAGATCTCGGCGGCATGTGACTTATCGGCAGTGCCAGGTGATTTGGGAGGTTGGCGCTTGGTGAGTTCGCCAATGATAAATCCGATGCCGCCCGCCAGCAGCAAGGTTGCCGGAGCGGTCATCTGTTGGTGTATCTTCCGGACCAGCGTAGCGGCGCGAACATTGATTCCCTGTTGATGTTTCAATATCTGCCGCTCCGTATCCCTGATTTGAGCAGTCAGAGACTTGGGTTTGCATTGGTTTAGAAGATAGTCCGCCATCATTGCTTCTCTGCATCCCGGTGTCTTGGTGGCACGGGCTGAAGACTGCGGAGGGTCGCGGGGAATCGTAGATAACGACTTTTGCGGCGTATCACGCCAAAGAGGATCAGCGCGAGCAGCAAATTGAAAGAGACAGTAAGTAGTATGGCGCTACTCGGCATAACGCCATTTATGACCAGCTCCAGTACGGCGGCGGCCATAAGTCCCAGCCACGCACTGCTCAGCAAACCAGCGACCATCACTCCCCCCACGATCATGGCCACAAGGCTCTCGCCAGCACGCTGCGTCTCCAGTGCAGCGAGCCGGAAACGATCATGGGTTAGTCCAAGCAGTTCATGCCATAACGACTGGGCATCCTCCAGCACGCCTGAACTGCTCATCGGATCGGCGCGCGTTGCAGTTTGCCCAAGAGTCTCTTCTTCTTTATCTACCGCGTCCGTTTCCATGATGCTTGACAGTCTAACGCCCGCTTAACAGGCGGCTCAGTAGAAAACCGGCCGCCACCGCGATACCCATCGACTTCATGGGGTTGTCGCTGATATAACTGCGGCAATTGTCTATCAATTGCTGTTCGGTATTTTTCAGTTGCTCTCCTTTTTCTCCAAGCGCTTCCGCGGCTTGATTGGTTGCATCGGCGATCTTATCGACGGCCTCATGCGCGGAAATAGCTGCTTTGTCTATTGTTTCCATGATGGTTTCCTATCTATTTGAGCCGCGTGTCATTTACGGCATCCGGGTTCATGATGATTGACGGTCTAACGTCGGCTTAACAGGCGGCTCAGCAGAAAGCCGGCCGCTACCGCGATACCCATCGACGTTATGGGGTTGTCTCTGATATAACCGCGGCAATTCTTTATCATTTGCTGCTCGGCATTTTTCAGTCGTTCTCCTTTTTCGCCAAGTACTTCTGCGGCATGACTGGTCGCACTGGCAATCTTATCAAAAGCCTCATGTGCGGAATCGGATACTTTATCTAGTGTTTCCATGATGGTTTCCTCGTTTATTTGAGTCGCATGTCATTCGGTGGCCCAAGGATAACTCCGTTAACTGTACAATCCGGAAGCGGCAAAGCCGGATATGGGTTGAGGCGAGGCTTTGCTGGCCTTTTTATTGACTCTTCTTTTCGTGTCATTGTGAGCGATTACCAGCACTTACATCGTTTTAAAAACCCACTTAGTTTCAACGCTTCGTTAAAAATCTTGGCAGAAAAACTTAGTGAAGCGAAGGTTTACCTGTGAAAATTGTCCGGCCTGAAGACTAATTTGAACTTTGTTCATCTTGGTTCTTTTACCTGGCTTCCCATTGTCCGCTGGATTCATCCTTCTTATATTTCTTTTTGACTGCACTCCAAGCAACCCGGTGCGCCCGTTCTTCGTCCTGCCCATATTCGTTCCAAGCATTGTTATAAGCTGCTTGGTAAATCTCCTGGGCGTGTTTTGGTAAATGTTCCCGCACACTTTTTGGCAAATCGTTTACATCTTTATAGGGCATGTCCTACCTCAGAAAAGTTGATATCTGCTCGCATGGCGACTGAGATTTCCGTATAACGTTCTGTTGGTATTGCCAGAGTTGAACGGAAAGGGTCGATGTCGTTACGAGCCAGACTATAAGGCATGCAATAGCGAATTTTTCATGGTCGGCTTCTCAAAATAGCGGTATCAATATGTTTGGCCGCTACAACGTCATTCCGTTCGAGTCGTTGTCCCAAGGAGAACTCCGATAACTGTACAATCCGGAAGTGGCAGACCCGGATTGGGATTGAGGTGAGGCTTTGCAGGGTTTTTCGTTTTTCGGCAATTGTCATTTTATCCCTAAAAAACTGCAACTCCTCGACGAGCTTCAAAACTTCCGCTGAAAATCTTGGAAGCAGAACGTAGAAAAGCGGATTTTTAGTCACCGATAGCCATAGTGCCTGGCGTTTATTCGGAGTTTGTAGAGAAAAACGAAAGGTATTGCGAGATTGCGTCAGGACATTGCGTAGCGAAGTCCCGATCTCCTTGTTAGATTGGGACAAGTTGAAGTCGTTGCTGGAAATAGTGGTTCTGTACTCTGCAGGACACAAATAATTTTTGCCGCTAATTGGGGCTGGAATACCACTAATAAGCTTTCGCAAAAATAGCGATTCCCCGAATGGCCAAAAAAAAGCGAAAAAAAATCTGACAAGGTATTTCATGACGAAATCTCCAGT